>JAJYEK010000165.1 GCA_021785795.1 Pseudomonadota bacterium | reverse complement strand
TCTGCACCGTCACGGGGCATGGCTTGAAGGACCCCGACGTGGCCATTAAACAGGGCAAGGAAACGAGGAATTTCGTGACCGTGTCGCCGACGCTCGAGGCGGTAGGCGACGTCATTCGCGGCCGCATGCGTTAAGAAGGCAACGTGCTTGCATTTTGATTTCAATCAAGGAACGCGGGTGGGTGAACGGATAGCGTGAGGGCCATGCGGTCGAGTTTGAATTTTGGATCAAACGCCGCACAGTGCGGATGCAAGAGGAGGCCGGTTGATCACACTCGTGAGTCATACGCAAATGGTGCTGGCCGTCTGGCTTGCCACGGGCGCCGTCATCTACGGGGGGCTGGGTTTCGTGGGCTACATGATCGCCGCCCGTGTTGAACGGCAGGATGCGGACTCCCGCATAAGAGATTAAGGTCCGCCGTCAGGCCCTAGAGCCCGGCGTTTTTCGGGGAGGATAGGGGGAGGCGGTGCGCACTGCCTCCCCCCTTTTTTTTGTGCTTTTGCCGTGTGGGCTGGGGCGCTACCAGGTCCCACGGAGATCACGGCGCGCAAAGACGTCGTGCGCCCTGATATGTTCCTTGCCTTCCCATGCCCTGCGCTTGCCACAACCCAAAGGTTAAGATCCCAGGCAACGATCACACTCTGCCATCGGTTGCTGACATACCATCCAGGATGGTCTCGGCGTGCGTGCGCAGCCGCTTCCGGGACAAGCCCATTGCGCATGCCGGGTCAGTCTACTTCGATCATGCCGGATCAATCATGGGAAATCCGGGTTTATTGCGTCGTGCGCGTCCCGTTTTTGATTTCTGCGTACATTGCATCCGGCGTTAGATCAATCTTGCCTGGCCACGTTACCGCGCCGTATTCGACGTGCGCCTGAGTGAAGAGTAGGGATCGGCGAGTGAGGCGAAAACCCCGGCGTCAGGCGATTGAATGGGGGCTGCCAGGTCTATTGTCCCCTCGGTGGCATCGACTTATTTGGGTGGCGGGCTCGGAACCGGCGGGCCCGTTTAGCATGGGCATGGCGCCCACGACGGCTCGCTTGATAACGCCGTCCCGCTGCTCGCCGGGCGTCGTGCCTTGCGGTTTGCGCACAGTGCGACAAGCAGCACATCTGCCCGCGGTCGCAAGCGCTGCAAACCAACGTCTGCGCACGACAGCGCTGGCACAGAAAGAATCGTCCCGCGGGGTCCAACGGCGTACTCCATCAAGCCGTTGAACCAGGACAGGAATGCCTACTTTGTGGGATACGGGCAGCACATACCTGCCTGGCAGAATGTGGGGGTACGGTACCGGAGTAAACTTGGTCGTTTGGGCCGGCGCCGCGCCTGTTCTCTTCGGCACCCCTGTTTTACCGCAGCTCTTCTTTTTTTGTCGCCTCTGTCTTTCCCTTTTTTTAACGACCCACAATCCGTATCCGATCCCGGGCACAGACCTCTCCCGCATGCAGAACATGAGATATTAACCGTCTCACAATAGTCTGGATATTTGTTTTACGTTCTGCTATTTTGTGGGGATGAAACAAGACGCCAGAAAGTTGACGCATGAAGGTCTGACAGAGCTACGCAAGCGCGTGCTGGCGAGCGTTCAAGCGGGGGAATCGCCGGAAGTCGTAGCGCGGGTGTTTGGAGTAAGCCGACAAGCGGTGTATGGATGGCTTGCCCTGTACCGTAGCGGCGGATGGGACAAGCTTGAAGCGGGCAAGCGCGGCGGGCGCAAGCCCAAGCTTGACGGCAAGGCGATGCGGTGGATCTATCAGACAGTGACGATGAAGAATCCGCTGCAGTTGAAGTTTACCTACGCGCTGTGGACGGCGAAGATGCTCGGGGAGTTGATCGCGCAGCGGTTCAAGGTGGAGTTGAGCAAGGCGTCGGTGTGCCGGCTTCTTGGGCAGTTGGGGCTGAGTCCGCAACGGCCGGTGTGGCGCGCATACCAGCAGCAACCGGAGGCGGTGCAGAAGTGGCTCGACGAGGAGTACCCGGAGATTCGCCTGATGGCAAAGCGCGAGAAGGCGCAGATCTTTTTCGGTGACGAGGCCGGGGTTCGTTCGGATCACCATGCCGGGACGACCTGGGCACCCCGGGGCCAGACGCCGGTGGTGAGCAGTACGGGGGCACGGTTCAGCCTGAATCTGATTTCCGCAGTCAGCGCACAGGGCGAGATGCGTTTCATGGTGGTAGATGGAACCGTAGGATCCTCGCAGTTCATCGAATTCATCAAGCGACTCTTGCACAACGCTCCGGGGAAGATTTTTCTGATCGTCGATGGCCACCCTTCGCACAAGGCAAAAATGGTGCAGAAGTTTGTTGAGTCCGTGAAAGACCGATTTCGTCTTTTCTTTCTGCCTCCCTACTCGCCGGAATTGAACCCAGACGAGCGGGTGTGGAACGACTTGAAGAACAATCGCATCGGCCGCACCGTCGTCGAAGACAAGGTTTCCCTGAAAGCCGCAGTCATCGGCTGTATGCGATCCATTCAGAAGAATGCCGAGCGAATTCGCGGCTACTTCAACAACGAATCAACTCGGTACGCAGCTGTATGATGTACAGACTATTATGAGACGGTTAATATCTCAGGAGGTACTACTTTTTTTGACAGCCGTTTACACAGACGAGAGCAGGCCGGGTTTATCGGTTGCAGAGTTGCCGCTCGAAGTCGCGCATCAGTGGATAGATCCAGATGCGCCTTGGGGGCTTTGCGTGGCAATGGAGCGTGTCGAGCCTGCCGCGTCCCGGATATCCCCGAGGGGTCTTCAGGCTTTCGTGCGAGCAAGGGGGTCTGGGTTCGCCTGTACGAAACATCGCGCACTCCTGCCGCCGCAGAAGGCATGAACGCCCGGATCAAGCCCCCCCCAAACCGACGCTTGTGGCTATCGAAATTTCAGCCAATACCGCATTGCCCCCCTCTTTCCTTGCGGGAAGCGTGACATCACGCCCAAGGGGTGCCCGTCACGAGACTTTTTGGGCTACCCACACAAAACCCGGAAGAGCCTTTTTTATGTGTCTCTGGCGTCTGGCTCCGGAGTGGTGTCCGGAACCCTCAGTCATGCGCAAGTCCGGACCTGTTTACGCTACGTCCCGCGCAAGGCCCGGGTAATCGGTGTAGCCAACGCTCTGATCTGCCATTCCATATCCATAGAACGTTGCGGCATGCCAGGCATTCAGGGGCGCGTTGCGCTTTAGTCGCTCTGGCAGATCGGGATTGGCAATGAAGTCCTTGCCGAAGGCTACCGCATCGGCGCGGCCTGCATGAATCTCGCGCTGTGCCGTTTCCAGAGTGAAGCCTTCATTGGCAATGAGCGCGCCGCCAAACCGTTTCTTGAGTTCCGGGCTTACACGATCCTCCCCTGCTTTTTCACGCGTAAAAAGAAAAGCGAGCCGGCGTTTTCCCAGTTCTTCCGCAACATAGCCAAAGGTGGCGAGCCGATCGGAGTCGCCCATGGAATGGGCATCGCCCCGGGGGGCCAGATGCATTCCGACCCGGCCTGATCCCCAAACGGAAATGACCGCATCTGTGACCTCAAGCAAAAGCCGCGCCCGATTCGCTATGGAGCCGCCGTAGGCGTCCGTGCGCCTGTTGGTGCTGTCCTGGAGAAACTGGTCGAGCAGGTAGCCATTTGCGCCATGGACTTCGACGCCATCGAATCCCGCCTGTCTGGCATTTTCTGCACCCGTGCGGAAAGCCTCGATGATTGCGGGGATTTCCCTGCTATCGAGGGCTCTTGGCACCACGTAGGGTGTTTCTGGCCGCAGCAGGCTGACATGGCCCTCGGGGGCGAGCGCGCTGGGTGCCACGGGCAGGCGGCCATCGAGATAGGAAGGATGGGAGACTCTGCCGACATGCCAGAGTTGCAGGAAGATGCATCCGCCCTTGGCGTGAACCGCGCCAGTGACTTCTTTCCACCCATTGATCTGCGCGTCCGACCAGATTCCGGGGGTATCCGGATAGCCCACCCCGTCGCCGCTGACCGATGTCGCCTCGCTCAGGATGAGCCCTGCGCTGGCGCGCTGGGCATAGTAGGTCGCCATCAATGCATTTGGTATGCGTCCGGCGCTTGCGCGGCAGCGCGTCAAGGGCGCCATGATGACGCGGTTTGGTAGCTTGATGTCGCCAAGCTGGATCGAATCGAACAAAGTACTCACGCGATACTCCTTACGGGATGTTTGTCAGGCCGCAGCCGGGTGCGCGACCGGTTTGCCGGATCCGGGCTGCCGTTTACTTCAGTGTGGTCATGTCGATGACAAAGCGATATTTCACATCGCTCCTTAGCATGCGTTCGTAAGCGGTGTTGATGTAGTCGATCGGTATGGTCTCGATGTCGGACAAGACGTTGTGTTGCGCGCAAAAGTCGAGCATTTCCTGTGTTTCGCGGATGCCGCCTATGAGTGAGCCCGCCAGTTGCCGCCGCTTGAATATGAGGTTGAAAACGCCCGGAGAGGGGTGCGGCGCGGCCGGCGCACCCACCAGTGTCATGGTGCCGTCGCGCTTTAGCAGGTTGAGATACGCGTCCAGGTTGTGGGGCGCGGCTACCGTGTTCAGGATGAAGTCGAGCCTGTTTGCGTACCTGGCCATGTCGGCCGGGTTTGTCGACAGGCAGACCTCATGCGCGCCGAGCCTTCTGCCGTCATCGACTTTCGATGAGGATGTTGTAAAGAGGGTGACGTGGGCGCCAAGCGCGTTGGCGATTTTGACTCCCATGTGCCCAAGTCCACCCAGGCCGACGATGCCCACTCTCTTGGCAGGACCGACATGCCAGTGGCGTAACGGCGAATACGTCGTGATGCCGGCACACAGGAGCGGCGCGACGCGCGCAAGGTCTTTTTCTTCGTGGCGGATCCTGAGGACGAAGGATTCCTTGACGACGATTGTCTGCGCATATCCACCGTAGGTGTTGTCCCCGCCAAAGACCGGTCCGTTGTAGGTCCCGGTAAAGCCGTTCTCGCAATACTGTTCTTCGCCGTCCTGACAGGAGGCGCAGTGGCCGCAGCTGTCCACCATGCAGCCCACGCCGGCCAGATCTCCTGCGCGGAAGTTCTTCACCGCGCGACCCACCGCCGTGACGCGACCGACGATCTCGTGTCCCGGCACGCAGGGATAGATCGTATTTTTCCACTCATTGCGGGCGGTATGGAGATCCGAATGGCATACGCCACAATGCAGAATCCTGATCGTGACGTCCTCTGGCCCCGGGTCGCGCCTGTGGATTTCGTGGGGACGCAAAGGGCTTTGGGCGTTAACTGCGGCATAGGCCTTTGACGTGGTCATTCAGTACTCCTTGTGCGTGCAACAGGCTGTGGAGTGAAGCAGGGCACCAAATGCGGGGGCATTGCGTCGGCGCAGGACACGGCAAGTCCACCGTCATCGGGGAGAATGCGCCTTCCCGCGATTGGGCCTTCAGTATACGGGGCGCAGCCTTTGCAAACAATTGCGTCGCGCGCGGGATGAAGGCCTGCGGCATCCTGCGAGGCCACACCAGCCGGTGGCCGTCACCACGACGTGGCAGGTCGCCGGAATCACGAATCATCGGCATAGACAAAGGATTTTCAGGGCTCGCTCTTTGCAGGCAAAGCGGGGCCCGCCCAGGCTGTGCACGCAGACGCGGCGAGCCGCCCCGTGCAGTTGCGATGCCCTTGACCATAAGGCGGCTGCGGGCGCGGCAAGGCCGCGCGCATCAGCCGATGACCGGCAGAGACAGCAGGATCGCCGCGGGGCTCAGGGATGGCAGGCCTGCGGTGACATGGCGCAGGCGCCCTTCTCGTTGCCTGGGCGGGCTTTGTGTCTTGCCGGACGTCACACCTGATCTGAAGAGAAGCGTTTGTCCGGCCGGTCCTGCTGTGCGTCTGTCTTGCCCGGGGGCCGGTGGCAGGCCTTGCGGGTCCATGCTTTAATGCTCCATGCGTGTACGCCCTCTGCGCCTTATTCGATCATTCGTTTCCGGCAGCCAAAGAGAACACCCTCTCCTGTCTTTCGGGATCGGGTCTTACAAAAGTCTGTGTGTCGTCTTGTGCACGGGGCGCATGCGGGCATGAGTCGCACAGGCCGGGTGATTCTTTATGTCGCGGGTCTCCAGGATCCCGCCCCCACGGCGGCCGTCTGGCCGCGGACGCTTGCGCGGGCCCTGCGTCACGCCCGGCGCGCAACCGATACGCATCAGGGGCTGGTTTGCCTGCTGGTCTTGTGCGGATGGCCGGCCGACACGGGGCTTGCGGCGCTGGGGCGCATAGGGGAGGGGGCGATTGCCGATGCGCGCTGGTGGATCCGCTGCGATCCGGTGCATCTGGCCGTCCATGGCGACCGGTTGTTGATGGCAGACAGCGAGACCCTCGGGCTGTCGGCAAGCGAGGGGCGGCGGCTGGCGGACACCGTGGCCCCGCTCTTTGCCGATGAGGGTGGCATCCTGGAGCCGCTTGCGCCGCATCGCTGGTATGTGAGTCTGGCGAACCCGCCCGCGTTTGCCGGGGCGCCACTGTCGCAGGTGGCCGGTCGCGATGTACGTCCCTATTTGCCAGGCGGTGACAGCCGCTATTGGCATGCCCGCCTGAACGAAGCGCAGATGCTTCTGCATCAGGCGCTTGTGGGCGCGCATGGCGGTGAGGCGCCTGGTGTCGCAGCCAACAGTGTCTGGTTCTGGGGGGCGGGCACGCTGCCGGCGGCAGTCCCGCACGCGGCTTTGCGTCACGTGTATACGACCGATGTGGTGGTCGCGGGCCTGGGCAGGCATGGGGGCGCGCATGTGCACTGGGGTCTGCCGGAGGTGCGCGATCTCGCGCTGGGGGAAGACCTCGTGGTGACTTTCCATGGTGGCGAAGGCGCCGCCCGGTATGGAGACGTGGCGGCCTGGGAGGAGTTCCTGCGGCAGTGGCAGGAAACGTGGCTCGAGCCGCTCAAGCGGGCTTTGGCCGGCGGCCGTTTCCGCGAACTCGTCGTTCTGGGTGAGGAGGGCGTCAGATATCACCTGCAGCGGCGCGATGTGCGTCTTTGGCGGCTGTGGCGATGAATGACGATCCGATCGTGGCCGGCGTGATGCGCCGCCTGTATGCGGCACGCGGTGTGACCGATTTCAGTGAATTCGACGCAGGTCTTGACCGGCTGCTCGCGCCTGACATGCTCGGGCTGCCCGAGGCAGCGGGTGCGCTCGTTGGGGCCATCATGCAAGACGAGTCCATCCTGATCATCGGTGATTACGATGCCGACGGTGCGACCGGTACGGCGCTTGCAGTGCGTGGTCTTGCACGTCTCGGTGCACGGCACGTGTCTTATCTGATTCCTGACCGCGCGACCGAGGGATATGGACTGACGCCGGCAATCGTGGCGCGGGCCTGCGCAAGCCGCCCGCAGTGGATTGTGACCGTCGACAATGGCATCAACAGCGTCGATGGCGCGCGTGCCGCCGCAGAGGCCGGTGTGCGGCTCATCATCACCGATCATCATTTGCCGGGCCCGGTGTTGCCGGCGGCAGCTGCGATCGTCAATCCCAATCAGGCGGGTTGCCCGTTTCCCAGCAAGGCGCTCGCCGGCGTCGGTGTCGTGCTCTATCTCCTGATCGCCATCCGCCGTCTGCGCGGACTGGACGTTCCCCTGGCTGATCTTTTGGATCTCGTGGCGCTTGGCACCATCGCCGATTGCGTGCCACTCGATGCCAACAACCGGTTGCTCGTGCGGCACGGACTGCGGCGCATAAACAGTGGCGCCGTGAGTCGGGGCATTGCCGCCCTTGTGGCCAAAAGCGGCCGGCGCCCGGGCGCAGTGCTGGCTCAGGATCTTGGCTTTCAGATCGGTCCGCGCCTGAATGCTGCCGGCCGTCTCGCCGACATGGCCACAGGCGTGCGCTTGCTGCTGACCGAGGATGCCGCTGAGGCCGAAGCGCTGGCTACGCACCTGGATGACTTGAACCGTGAGCGCCGCGCGCGCGAGGCGCAGATGCAAAGCGAGGCGAAGGCCGTGCTGGAATCGGTGGCAGTGGACGATCTGCCCGCTGGTTTGTGCGTGATGGACGACGGCTGGCATCCTGGCGTCGTCGGCCTCCTGGCGTCGCGCCTGAAGGATCGATATGAGCGGCCGGCGCTGGCGCTCGCGCCGGCGGAAGACGGTCTGCTGCGCGGTTCCGGACGATCGGTGAGGGCGCTTAATCTGCGCGACGCGCTGGCTGCAATCGCCGAGCGTCATCCACGGCTTTTGATCAGATTCGGGGGGCATGCGGCCGCCGCCGGGTTTACCATCGCCCGCACCGACTTTGCGCAGCTCGCCGCGGCCTTTGCCGACGAAGTGCGGCGTCGTTGCGGGCCACCGCCCTACCCGGACCGGCGTGTCGACGGACCCCTGCAGGGCCCGGAGTTCAGTGTTGCGCTCGCCCGGGCTGTGCGGGCCGGCGGACC
>JAJYEK010000164.1 GCA_021785795.1 Pseudomonadota bacterium | reverse complement strand
ATGCTAGAGCGCTGGGTTGCGAGTCCGGCCGCAGTCACTGCGCGAAGTTCCTGACCGGCAAGCGCCTGCTCGATGCTTGCAGTCACGGTGCGCACTACCTCTTCCGGGTCTTGTTCGACCCATCCGGGATACGGTTCATGCGAATGCACTGACTGGATACCACGTCCGACGACGTTGCCGGCTTCGTCGAACAGCAGTGTGCGGCTCGCATGTCCACCCTGATCGATTGCAAGAAAAAGGGACGCATGCACGCTGCGTGCACTCACTCTTGCATCGGGGTCAGTCGCCACCGCTCATTATGGATGTCCAGTCGTAGCTACCTCCTCCGCTGGCAAGAAACCATGGGTTGAGCAGCGACTCCTTGTTGTAGGAGAGCGTCCGACCCTCCAGGTCTGTGAGCCGTCCACCGGCAACCTCGAGAACACACTGGGCAGCCGCCGTATCCCATTCGCTGGTAGGTCCGAGTCGCGGATAGATATCGGCACTACCTTCGGCAACCAGACAGATCTTGAGCGAGCTGCCGAGACTTGTGGTTTCATATTCACCTTCGCGCGCCCTGAGCCGTGTGAGAAACCCGTCGAGCTCGGCACCGGGATGGGAGCGGCTGGCGACTACCGTAGCGCGGCCGCCGTCGTAGTGGCGCACCTGAATCCTGCGGCGCGTCCCGTCCGCATCCTGCTTGAAGGCACCGACGCCATGACAAGCGAGGTACGTTATCCCGGAGACCGGCACATAGACGACACCAAGCAGAGGTCGGCCGTCCTCGATGAGTGCGATATTCACGGTGAATTCGCCGTTGCGCCGGGTAAACTCCCGCGTACCATCAAGGGGATCGACGAGCCAGAACCGGTGCCAGCCTGCACGCTCGCTGTACTCTACCAGCTTCTCCTCCTCGGAAAGCAGGGGGCGGCGCGGCACCATGGTCGCAAGCCGCTCGACAATGAGGTGATTGGCAGCGGTGTCTGCTTCCGTGAGCGGCGAACCGTCGGCCTTGCTGTCAACCTGGAAATCCCGCTCGTAGACTTCGAGAATGCGGTCACCGGCTGCAGCCGCAATCGCTACAACCTGCTCCAGCTCTGCACATCGCTTCTGATCCTCTGCCATGCCATACCTCCAGGTCACCTGGCGGCCCTTGCCTGACCAACGTTTTCGAAAGCCGACCGGTCTGTGGCAGGATCTTCCAGGGCTACATTATGGTAATCTATGTGCCACTTGGCCGGACGGCGCAGGACGTGTGGCCTGCCACGCGGGGCGTCCGATCTTCGTAGCCCGACATTATATCCCAGAGCGCAAGGTATGATCGTTATCCAGGAAGAAAGAGGCCTGCTCAAGGTCAGCATCTTTGCCGAATTCACGCTTGCCGACTTTCGTGAGCTTGAAAACGCGATCATTGCGAGGCTCAAGGCACACAAGAAGCTCAATTTGCTGCTGGACCTGACCAGCATGGCCGGATTCACTCTCGACGTCGCTTGGGAAGACATCAAGTTCACACGCAGCCATCCACACGATTTCGCCCGGATTGCCGTGCTTGCCAGCGATCAGTGGAGAGGCTGGCTGGGCTGGCTCGCAACAGCGTTCACAGACGCGCAGATCGGCAGCTTTACCGATCTCAGCCCGGCGGAAACCTGGGCGCGCGGGCATTGATTCGGAACCCGCAGCCAGACTTTTCAGCCCGCCACCCTCCACCGTAGTCGATTTCGAACCCGCAAGGCAGGAAGGGTCCGGCACGTTTGGGCGGAATTGTTTCAATGTCCGGGGCGTCTGCCCCACCCAATCGCTGTGGATCATGGCGGACTTGCATTCCTTCACGGACAGATTCATCGATTGCAGGGAACACGTCCTCTGACGTTTTGAACGCAGAAAGTGCACGTGCTCGCGCACCAGACAGCGGGGGCACGGTCCGATTCCATGGAAAGCGTTTCTTGGTGGACCGGTGGATTCGCGAGCTACCCGGGCCCCGGGCGAATTGACTCAGACATCCGAAAGCCGATCCTTGCCGCCCCGCATGATTTTCTACTTTCCCGGCCCCAGATGCCGCCGAAGCATCTGCACGAGTCCGGAGGCGTCGGCATTGCGGTGCGCACCGCCGCGCCGCGGCGGCGACCAGATCGAATCGGGAAAGCTAGCATCATCGACAAAGCGCGGGATCACGTGCCAGTGAAGATGCGGCACCTGATTGCCAAGCGTCGCGAGATTTATCTTATCTGGATGCATTACGGCGCGTACTGCCTGTTCCGCGGCAAACACCGCCTGCATGAGGTATATGCGCGCGCCGGCGGCAAGGTCAGTCATCTCCTTTACATGGGCATTCCAGATCACCCGGCAATACCCGGCATGATCGGCATCGTCGACGAGGACAACACGACAGCGGGCGCTATGCCACAGCACGTTTTCGCCGTGCGCACGGCACAGCGGGCACGATACCTGTGGGTCCGGCGCGTCTTGTTTCATCTGTAGTGTTTCTTCTTGAGGGCTGCGAGATCATTCCAATGCCGGACGACCTCGGGCATCCGCGGCGCATCGATGTCGAAATTCAACACCTTCAGCACCGTGCTGCTTTCGACCCGCCGTCCCTTGGTCACGAACAACCCCTTGACCAGAGCTATGGCACACAGCCTGCCTCCAGACTCGAAACGTTGTTCGACGTAAAAGTACTTTTCATCCCAGGTGACCAGGCGGGTCAGCAGATGGAACTTGCGCAGCGGCCTGAGCGGGCAAATAAAATTGATCTCGGCTGCTCCCAGCACTGGCATCCACCGGGCTCGCAACATCGGTCTCAGCATGCGGGTCTGCCCGAGCATATGTATGCGCCCGAGATCCATGAAGGTCAGATAGCGACCATTGTTCATATGCATGTTGAAGTCGCAGTCGAGCGGCATCACGCGAAACGAAAGTCGCGATGGTTCCAGGAGCCCGCGCTGACGCGAAAACAGCGTCCTGATCAATACAACCAAGAGCCGCAAATAGAGATTCACACAGTTCTCCGATGTCGGAAAGCCGCGGGTAAACGCGTATAATACCCACCAGCAGCCGTTCCCGAACAGGTGCATTCAAATGGCATGGGCGCGAGAATGTTCCGCTGGCGGACGCGGCATCCACTTTCGTCCTCTCTGAAGAATCTATCGTTATGGTGAACTGGGAAAACATTTGCACGGTCCTGCTGGACATGGACGGCACACTGCTCGATCTGCACTACGACAACCATTTCTGGCAGGTGCATGTTCCGCAGCGCTTTGCCGAAAAAAATGACCTCACGCTTGATGCGGCGAAGGAGGATCTGTTTCCGCGCTTTCGCCGGGCTGAGGGCACGCTCGATTGGTATTGCGTGGATTACTGGAGCCGGGAGCTCGGCATGGACATTGCGCAGCTCAAACGGGAGGTTGCTCACCTGATTTCGATACGCCCGCATGTTATCGATTTCCTCGGTGCGGTACGCGCACGTGGAAAACGCATCGTTCTGGTGACCAACGCGCATGCCAAGAGTCTCACACTGAAACTGGATTGCACCAAGCTGGGCGTAGAATTCGATGCAATCGTATGCGCACATGAGCTCGGCATGCCCAAAGAGCACAATGAATTCTGGAGTCGCATGCAGGACATCGAATCCTTCGATCGCCGCCAAACGCTGCTCATAGATGACAGCCTGCCGGTATTGCGCTCCGCCCGAAACTACGGGATTGCCCAGCTGCTTGCCGTCACGAACCCGGACTCCAGAGGTCCCGAAAAGGACGCAGGCGATTTTGCGGCGATTCGCTCGTTTCTGGATATCATGCCGCAATAGCAAGCTGCCCGGCATCACCGAGCCAGAAAATCGCTTCAGCCAGTATACAGCCATTGGAGTGGAGCCGAAGGATAGCCCACCCGCGCTAAAACCGGCAGCGGACATTCCCGTTACGGCACTGGGCGGTACCCGCCACCCACCTCGGGGATACGCAGCGGGCGGACCATTCGATTCGGTGCCGGAAGGCCGGATTCTCTACCCGACCTCGCGCAATGTGAACCGGACGAACGGACAGCCGCCGGCACTCGGGAACCTCGCCCCGGGGCTGGCGGCACCGGACCCCGCCCGGGCGCACGGACCAGCATCGCGCGATTCCGGCCGATGATCCCGATTTCGGCGCGGGCTCACGCCAAAAACGGGGGCGCATGGTATGATAACGGCCCGAAAAGCCCTTTGAATTTGGGATTCTCTCGCCATTCGGAATTTATGCGCATTCTGATACCCGCTTTCGAGAACGCCCGCGTACTGATAGCCGGCGACCTCATGCTGGATCGCTATTGGCACGGTTCGGCAGCACGCATATCGCCCGAGGCGCCGGTACCGGTCGTGCTTGTGGAAAACACTGAGGAGCGTCCAGGTGGAGCCGGCAATGTCGCTCTTAACGTTGCATCGCTCGGCAGTCAGGCGACGGTCCTTGGTCTGACCGGCACGGACGAGGCGGCCGACATCCTCGAACAGCGTCTGGTTGCGGCCGGCGTAGATTGCCTGTTCCTACGTTGCAGCGGGGTTTCCACGGTGACGAAGCTGCGGGTGATGAGCCGGCATCAGCAGCTGATCAGGCTGGACTTCGAGGACGGATTCCAGGGTTCTGACCCGGGTTTGCTGCGCACCGAGTTCGAGCGCAGCCTGCCGGAGGCGGACATCGTGGTACTTTCGGACTACGGCAAGGGCACCCTGCGGTCGGCACGCGAGTTCATCGCCGTTGCGCGCGCTGCCGGCAAGGCCGTGTTGGTCGACCCAAAGAGCCGCGATTTCAATCACTATCACGGCGCCAGCATCATCACGCCAAACCTGACCGAGTTTGAAGCGGTCGTCGGTCTATGCGCCAACGAACACGACATCGTTGAAAAAGGCGTTGCGCTGCTGCGCACTCACGGTTTTGGCGCCGTGCTCATCACCAGGGGCGAACATGGCATGACTCTGATACGCGACAGCGCCGAGGTGCTTCATTTGCCGGCGCAGGCGCGCGAGGTCTATGACGTAACCGGCGCGGGCGACACCGTGATTTCAGTTCTTGCTGCGGCGCTGGCGACGGGCATGGACATGGATGCGGCCACTGCGCTCGCCAACATGGCAGCAGGAATATCGGTCGCGAAACTCGGCGCCGCGACAGTCAGCGTGCCGGAACTGAGACGGGCACTGCAGGGCGAACAGGCGCCGACACGCGGTGTGATGTCCGAGGAGCAGCTGCGGGTGGCGGTGGAGGATGCGCGCGCGCATGGCGAAACGATCGTTATGACTAACGGCTGTTTCGACATTCTGCATGCCGGCCACGTCACGTACCTCGAACAGGCAAGGCGTATGGGAAACCGACTGATTGTGGCAGTCAACGACGATGATTCCGTGCGACGGCTTAAAGGCGCGGGACGGCCGGTCAACTCGCTGGAACGGCGCATGGCGGTACTGGCAGGGCTGGCCGCAGTAGACTGGGTCGTGCCTTTCTCGGGGGACACCCCGGAGCGGCTGATCTGCGAGCTCGGACCGGATTTTCTGGTAAAGGGGGGCGACTACCGCGCGCAGGACGTCGCCGGTTACAGCTGCGTAACGGCACGTGGCGGCGAAGTACGGATCCTTCCCTACGAGAACGGCTGCTCCACCAGCAACATCATCGCAGCCATACAACACGGGGCCGGACGCTAGTACGGACAGAGCCGCCCTGGACGGTTCAACAATGGAAGGACGACAGTGATCATAGTAACCGGCGGTGCCGGCTTCATCGGCGCAAACTTGGTTGCGGCGCTCAACGCGCGCGGACGTCGCGACGTACTTGTGGTGGACAACCTCAGCAACGGTGTCAAATTCAGGAACCTCGCTGATTGCGAGATTCTTGACTACCAGGATAAGGAGGATTTCCTGCGTACTGTTGCGGCTGCCGGCGAACTGGCCGAACCGGTCGATGCGGTGTTTCACCTGGGCGCCTGTTCCAGCACCACCGAATGGGACGGACGCTACATGATGCGCAACAACTATGAATACTCCAAGGTGCTTCTGCACTACTGCCTGGAAAGACGTGTTCCATTCATTTATGCGTCTTCGGCATCGGTCTACGGCGGCGGCAAGGTGTTTCGCGAGGATCGGGAACTGGAGGCCCCGCTCAACGTCTACGGTTATTCCAAATTTCTTTTTGACCAGTATGTGCGGCGGATCATGCCGTCAGCGACGAGCCAGGTAGTCGGATTGCGGTATTTCAACGTCTACGGCCAGCGTGAGCAGCACAAGGGGTCCATGGCGAGCGTCGCCTATCATTTCAACAGCCAGGTGATCAACAACGGCCGGGTCAGGCTGTTTGAGGGCACGGATGGCTACGGCAACGGCGAGCAACGGCGTGATTTCATTTTCGTCGGCGATGCCTGTTCCGTCAAGCTGTGGTTCCTTGACCATCCCGCCCGCTCCGGAATATTCAACGTCGGCACCGGACGCAGCCAGAGCTTCAATGACGTGGCTCGGGCGGTAATTGCCTGGCACGGACACGGCGAGATTGAATACATCCCTTTTCCCGAGCAGCTGCAAGGCCGCTATCAGAGTTTTACTCAGGCGGACATCGACGCCCTCCGTACGGCCGGCTACCGGGAGCCGTTCAAGACGGTGGAGCAGGGAGTCCACGAATACATGCAGTGGCTCAATACAAAGTAGCCGGCCGGGGTGACACAGGGATCGAGACATGACTATGAACATCCGAGACAAGTTGTTCAACAATCTGCAGGCGTCGATCACTGCAAAGCAGGAGTTCATGAGGCGTGCGGAGCAGATCGAAAGCTTCAGCCGAGCGGTAGAAACGGTGGTGCGCGCCTACCGTCATGGCGGCAGACTGTACATCGCTGGCAATGGCGGATCGGCTGCAGACGCCCAGCACCTCGCTGCGGAATTTGTGGGACGCCTCGGGACGCGCGAGCGGGCGTCGCTGCCGGCCGAGGCGTTGACCACTGACACCTCGACCCTAACTGCGATCAGCAACGACTACGGCTACGATGAAGTGTTTTCGCGCCAGGTGGCCGGCAAGATGCGCAGTCCCGACGTGTTCCTTGGCATCACCACATCCGGCAACTCGCGCAACATTCTGCGGGCTCTCGAGCAATGCCGCTCGATGGAACTTTCAAGCATTGTGTTCTGCGGGCACGACGGCGGCCAGGCACGAGGGCTGGCAGACCATTGCGTCATTGCTTGCGGACGCAATACAAGCACCATCCAGGAACTGCACATCGTGCTCGCGCATTCTCTGTGCGAATGCGTGGAAGAGGCGGTCTTTGGAGGGTAAGCAGCCGAAACCGGGTATGCGGCGAGGCGCTGCTCATGCACGGCCGCGTCGCGTGCCGGCTTGAGCAGCGGTAGTAAATCGATGTCCAGACGCGCAGTCTTCCTCGACCGGGACGGAACAATCAACGTAGAGAAAAGCTATCTGTATCGTCTCGAGGACTGGGAATGGATACCCGGTGCAATCGACGCGATTCGTAACCTCAACCGCGCCGGATACCTAGTCATCGTCGTGACAAACCAGGCGGGGATTGCACGCGGTATGTATGGAGAAGAAGATGTCCGCAGGCTTCATGAGCAGATAGACGCCGAGCTGGCCCCCCTAGGTGCCCGTATCGATGCCTACTATTACTGCCCCCACCACCCCGATTTCGGAGCGCGTATCGCCTGCAGCTGCCGAAAGCCGTCGCCAGGGATGATTCTGCAGGCCAGCAGGGATTGGGACATCGATCTGTCGCACTCCTATATCGTTGGCGACAAACTCGCCGATGTCGAGGCCGGTCTTGCTGCCGGAGTCACGCCCATCCTGGTCGCCACAGGCTATGGCGCCGAATCACGGTCGGCGCTCGCTTCCGGTGTTCACTGGGTCACCGATGTAGGCGCCGCCGCCCGTCTGATAATGGAAGCCGACGATTGAGCATAAAGCACCGGCGGCGTTCAGTCGCGCTTGCACCCAGTGCTTTTTGGAGCGGCTTTCTTTAGGCGCCTGTCCCAGTTCTTGAACTTTTTCCTGCAGTATTTGAGCAGTGAGGCATAACTGGGGAAAAACAGGTCAAAGTCTTCGGCACTGGCGGGGCCATCAAACTCGCAGCCGTCGTTCGAGTGTTCGCGGCAGATCTGCGGACGGTCCTCGTAGATCCCGCAGCGCCCGTCTTGCAGGAGGTGTCCACAACGGTTATTGACCAGAAGGAACCAGCCGTCCTCGTCCTTGTAGGCCTGAGTATTTTGATGAGAAACCTGCCACAACAGCGTGTCGAAATCCTCCATGGATCGCGGCGTGTCGAGATGCTGTGTAAGATAGGTGCAACAGGTCGAATTCGTGCAAAAACCACACTTGTTTTCCGGGGTAATTGCGACCTTGATTGGAGTGGTGATTGCCTTGTTCATGGGCTCCCGGCATGAC
>JAJYEK010000163.1 GCA_021785795.1 Pseudomonadota bacterium | reverse complement strand
TATGGACTGTCCGCGGACGGTGTCCTGCAGGATGCGCTGGCGGAGGGGGGTCGCTTCCTGGCGCTGGCGCAGCCGGTCGACGAAATGGGAGGCGGCGAACATGGTAGTCGCCGAGAACAGGATCAGTGCAGCCCAGAATGAAATAAATATTTTCCAGAACAGACGGTGCATGGCAGGGTGACTCACGGTCGCACGTACTGGTAGCCGACGCCGCGCACGGTCTTGATGCGCTCGTCGCCGTGCAGCGGCCCGAGCTTGCGGCGCAGGCTGCTGACGTGCATGTCGAGGCTGCGGTCGTACGGCGTGAGCACGCGCCCCAGCGCCTGTTCCGACAGCTGCGCCTTGGATACGACGCGTCCGGCGGCACGCAGGAGCGCTTCGAACACGCTGTATTCGGTGCTGGTCAGGAGAACTTGCTGGCCGTGGCAGCGCACACAGCGGGTGCCCGTGTGCAGTTCTACGTCCCCAAGGGTCAGCACCTCGGGCCCGGCGGGTCCGCAGCCGCCTGCGGCGCGCCGCAATATGGCGTGTATCCGGGCGACCAGAACGCGCGGATTGCAGGGTTTGGCAAGATAGTCATCCGCGCCGAGTTCCAGACCGACGATGCTGTCAACGTCCTCACCCCGCGCTGTCAGCATCAGCACCGGGACCAGGGAACGGGGGCGCAGCGCCCGCAGTACGTCGAACCCGCCGATCCGCGGCATCATCACATCCAGGATGACGAGGTCATACGTCCCGGCGCGGGCCATGGTGAGTGCGGTCTCGCCATCATGGGCGGTGTCCACAGCAAAGCCCTCGGCACCGAGATACTGGGTCAGCATCTCGCCCAACTCCATGTCGTCATCGGCCAGGAGAATATGATCCATGGCAAAACGTCCCCCGGTCTAAAACCGGCCTACGCTCCGATAATGCCACACCGGACGCAGTGTACATAGCGCTGCGCGCAGCGTTTTGCGGGGATTTACACGGATTTACCTTTTGGCCGCTGCGCCTGTGGCGGAGCTGGCAGGTGGCGGCCGAACGGGCACCTGGAACGATTCCGGAGGGGGCGATGCAGTGGGTTGCCAAGCGCGATGGGCGGTATCCGTCCTGTGGGCCGAACCGCCGCCGGACCGGTGGGGCTCAGGGGTTGGGGACCGGCCGCCAGGACGCGGTCGCGAGCCAGGACAGCAGCGCGCCGAAGTCCTGGGGGTGGCTGATGAAGTAGCCCTGGGCCTCGTCACATTCGAGCAGGGCCAGGGCGTCGAGTGTTGCCTCATTTTCGACGCCCTCGGCCACGACGCGCAGTCCAAGATTATGACCCAGCTCGATCACCGAGCGCACGATCATCGCATCGCGCTTGTTTGTCAGCATGTCGGTCACGAAGCTCTTGTCGATCTTGATCTCGTCTACTGGCAGGTGCCTGATGCTGGCCAGCGACGTATAGCCGGTGCCGAAGTCGTCGATGGAAATGCGCACCCCCATGCTGCTGAGTGTGGTCAGGGTGCTCTCGGCGCGCGGCGGATCGAGAACGATGGCGCTTTCAGTAATTTCCAGCGTCAGCTGTTCGGGCGGGCAGTCGGCGCTCGCCAGCTCGTTCGCAACGATGTCCGGCAGCCGCGGGTCGTGCAGCGAGCGCGCCGAGAGGTTCACGCTCACCTGCAGGTGGATGGCCGCCGCCCGCGCCTGCCGGCATTCGCCCAGGGCCCGTCTCAGCACCCACTCGCTGAGCGGAACGATGAGTCCGGTGTGCTCGGCCATGGTAATGAACCGCTCCGGCGCAAGCAGACCGTGGCGCGGGTGCTGCCAGCGGACCAGCGCCTCGGTGCCTGCGACGTGGCGGGTATCGATGCAACCCTTGGGCTGGAAATGGAGCAGAAGCTGGTCGCGTTCGATGGCGTCCCGCAGTTCGGCCATGAGCCCCAGGCGCTCGTGGCTGTGCTGCTTCAGCTCCGGTGCGTAGATGACATAGCTGCTGGTAGTGCGTTTGGCGCGGTACATGGCTATGTCAGCCTGCTGCATGAGCGTGTCGACGTCCGCCGCGTGATCGGGCATCAGCGCCACCCCGATGCTGGCTTCGACCGCGATCGGGATTCCGTCGATCATGAATGGCGCCTGCAGGAATTCCTGCAGTTTCGCGATCACCGGCAGGAGGTCTGCGCGCCTTGCCAGGCAGGGCAGCAGGATGCCGAATTCATCGCCGCCGAGGCGCGCCACGACGTCGGTGACGAACAGTGCGCCGCGCAGCCGCAATCCCACCTGGCGCAGCAGCTGGTCCCCGCGGGAGTGCCCGAGCGTGTCATTGACCTCCTGGAAGCGGTCGAGATCCATGACCATCATGGCCAGGACTTGCTCGCCGGTGCGGGCCTGCCATGCCGCTTCCTGCGCCTGGGTGCGGAACCGCAGACGGTTCGGGAGCTCGGTGACCGGATCGATGTAGGCGAGGCGGCGGATGGTTTCATCGGCAGCGCGCCGTTCCCGGCGCACGTGCGCCTCACGCAGCTCGCGGTCGACAGCCGGGGCAAGCCGCTTGAGATTGTCCTTGAGGATGTAGTCGTGGGCGCCGGCCTTCATGGCGGTCACGGCCCGGTCCTCGCCGATCGTGCCGGAGACGATGATAAAGGGCAGGTCGAGCCCGCTGTCGCGCAGCAGTGAGAGTGCGTCGAAAGCGTTGAACCTGGGCATGGTGAAGTCGGAAAAGACGATGTCCCAGCGGCCCGTGCGCAGTTGTGCGCTCAGCGATTCAGGGGTGTCGACCCGGCAGTATTCCAGATCAAAGCCGGCGCGGCGCAGTTCGCGCGCCAGCAGCTCGGTGTCATCGTCCGAGTCCTCCACGATCAGGGCGCGCAATGCTTTCATCGGGTTGCTCCGGAGCCGCCAGGAGGTGTTTCGTTGAGCACCAGCCAGTAGAGACCGAGCTGGCGAACCGCCTCGGCGAACTGCCCGAAGTCCACCGGCTTGCGGATATAGCTGTTGGCACCGAGGCGGTAGCCGTTGATCACGTCCTGCTCCTCCCGGGAAGAGGTGAGGATCACTACCGGCAGCAGGCGGGTCACGGGCGCGGCGCGGATCTGTGCCAGCACCTCCAGACCATCGACCCTGGGGAGTTTCAGGTCGAGCAGGGTCAGGGCAGGGGTTTCGGCGGGGTCGCGCCTGAGGTGGGCCCCGCGGGCGAACAGGTAGTCCAGCGCCTCGACCCCGTCGCGCGCCACGATCACCGTGTTGGCGATGTTGTTCCGGCGCAGGGCACGCAGGGTGAGGGCTTCATCGTCGGGGTTGTCTTCGACCAGCAGTATGCTCTTGTCGTCCATGGCGCCTCAGGGTTGTGTTGGCAATGGTAGGGTGAAATGGAAACATGCCCCGGCGTCGACGGTGGCCTCGACCCAGATCCTGCCGCCATGTCGGTGGATGATGCGCTGCACGGTCGCGAGACCGACCCCGGTGCCGGGAAATTCGCTCACGGCGTGCAGCCGCTGGAAAGCCCCGAAGAGCTTGTGCG
The DNA here is from genome assembly GCA_021785795.1 of Pseudomonadota bacterium. The sequence continues at coordinate 4,909 of JAJYEK010000163.1, read as the reverse complement.
CGTAGGCCATGTCGAAGCCCACACCGTTGTCGCGCACAAAGAAGCAGTGCATGCCATCGTCGCCGGTCCCTTCGCCGAATTCGATGTGCGCCTCGGCACGCGTGCCCGTGAATTTCCAGGCGTTGGACAGGAGGTTGCTCAGCACGATGTGCAGCAGTCTCGGATCGCCCATGGCCTCGAGTCCCGGCTGGATGTCGGTCTCCACGCGCCGCGCCGGTTGGCTGTGGCGCAGCTCGTTGACCAGGGACTCAGCCATGCCGCTGAGGTCCACGTTTTCCGGGCGCAGTTCGCTGCGCGTGACCCGCGACAGTTCCAGGAGGTCATCGATCAGTGCGCCCATGCGCTGGGTGGCGGCACGCACTCGCGCGAGGTGCTCGCGCGCGGTCGGGTCGAGCTGGCCAGCGTGATCCTCGAGCAGGGCTTGGCTGAATCCGTCGATGGAGCGCAGCGGGGCGCGCAGGTCGTGCGATACGGAATAGCTGAATGCCTCGAGCTCGCGGTTGGCTGCCTTGAGTTCGACGGTATGCCGGTGCAGTTCCATATTGAGCTGCCGGACGTGTTCGGTCGCCTGCTTGCGGCGGGTAACGTCGCGGACGATTGCTGTGACCCAGAATCCGTCCTGGGTCTGGATGGGGCTGAGACTGATCTCCACGGGGAACAGGCTGCCGTCCTTGCGCCGCCCCATGAGCTCCAGGCCCTCGCCCATCGCGCGCCGGTGCGGTGTGTCCATGTATGCGGTGCGTTGCGCGAAATGCGCGCGCTCCTTGTCCACGGGCGCCAGGATGTCGACGGTCTGCCCGATAAGCTCGTCGGCGGCGTAGCCAAAGGCGGACTCCGCCTGATTGCTGGCGAGAACGATGCGTCCCTGGCGATCGACGATCACGATTCCGTCGGGCGCCGACCGCAGCAGTTCCGAGAGCCAGTTCTCGGCGCGTCGGCGTTCTGCGATTTCGGCGTTCAGCGTCGCATTGATCTGCCGCAGGTTTGCGTTGAGCAGGTCGAGATCGCGGCTGCGCTGCAGGATTTCGCGCTCCAACGAGCGGTTGCGGCGCTCGGCCGCGTCGGCAGCTTCCTGCTGCGCGGCATCGGACAGACTGCTGCGGACATAGTCGGTCACGTCTTCGACGCGGTGAATGATGTAGCGGATGCGGCCGTCGGCCGCAGGCACGGGCGAGTTGACTGGACTCCAGAACCGTTCCTCGAAGCCTCCGCCGGAGCTGGCAGGACGGCGTATGTCGTACTTCTGGACCGCCATCACATCGCGCGCACCGGTGACCAGCACACGCTCGAGCGATGCGCGCAGATGGCGGGCGCCGCTTGCGTTGCGGTCGTCGGGATTGTCCGGAAAGACTTCAAAGACGCTGCGCTGAAGGATGGCGTTCCGTTCGGTGAGGGTGGCCTGCAGGTAGGCGTCGGTCGCGTCCAGAATCGTAAAGCCGGCATCAGGTTGGAGCACCAGCAGCAGCGCCGGTGCGCTTCGGAACAGCAGCGCGAAGTCGGGCCGGACAGCAGTCACGTCCATGGCCAGGGTCGGTTGCGCGCAGAGTGATCTGACATGGTTTCGCCTCCTTGCGGTGCGGTGCGCCGGCGTCTGTGGGTATGGGAGCAGGTTGCGGTGCCAGCGCCGTTCCGGTCGGCTCAACAGCGCTTGGCAGCGTACCGGACCTTCGTCGCTCCTAGGCGGTGGAAGCGGAAACCGTCCCCGCCACGAGCGTGGGCCCAGCTTCGCGACTGCCCCAAACCGAGCGCAATGGGCGCCTGGGACCCAGTGATAATTATAGCGAAGATTGTCTCCCGTGAAGAATTCCGGCAGAGCGTGGTGGGACACCACCGTTATTCGCCGGCAGAGTAACCATATGCCACACGTGTTGTGAGGAAATAGTGTCCTTGTTCTAATAATGATGACCGTTAACTAAGACAGTCGGATCATTGGCGGCGGATCGCCGAGTGCGCGGCTTCGAACCGGCGGATGCAGACCCGCCGTCGCGGGCGGGCCATCGGGCGGGACCGCGGGCAGGAAGGCCGGGTACTGCACTGTGTTCCCGCGGCACCGCGCTCGCGTCCGACGGCAAGCGGGAGCTGGTGCCCGACCCGATCTCCCCGCCGCCCATAGCGGGCTGTATTCAACGCATCGGTCGATTGCGAGGGCCGGGCAGCGAGCGGTCGTCGCACAGACTCTGCGCAGTGGCGTATCGAGAGGAAACGGCGCTATGATGCGCGCTGGCGCCACTGCAGCGATCGACGTGAAGCGAATGACATTGCATGCCAGCGTTGTCCGGGATCGGAACTAAGTTGCGGTCCTGCGGTCTGCCATGTTGGAAGTGACCTTCAGACGCGGCAGGTCACGGAGTCCCTCAATGAGCAGCCGGATTGCCCCAGATGTCCCAAGAGCCGACCCGGCTGCGCTGCACGGTGTCGTCGTTCGTTTGCAGCGGGGGCGCGGATTCCGCTGGGTGGCGGTGCTGGCCCTGTTGTGTACGATCGGGCTCTATGCGGCAGAAGCGTCGCATCACCACAAGACCGAGGCCGGAGAGCTGCACTGTCCGGTGTGTCAGGTGGTCGCCCACGGCGCGCTGGATCTGTTCGTGCCGGGCATCGGTTCCGTATCGTACTACCGCATCCCCTATCTGGTTGCATTCTCCGACGCCCGGCCGTTCTTCCCCGAGCAATCGAGCACCATCCACCCGCCGTCCCGGGCTCCGCCGTTGCGTTTCGCCGTTTTCTCCTGAAAGACCCAGCTAGATACCGAAGGGCGCGGGATCAGTCGCGCGCCTGAGTTCCGCGCACCGATGCTGAGCGCAGCGCCGCGGTAATGGTTGTGCGCGGATGCGGATGCCGGATGGCGCTTGCTTCGCTGCGCACGTGGTGCGTGTGCCCGAAACCGTAATCGGGGCCGCAGCCCCGTATCTTCGGGTTTCTCCCTGGGCCGCAACGGCGACCCGCCTGCGTGCGGGCCGCTCAGTAATCCTGAGAAAAGAGGCTCAACGCCAATGAAAAACGGAACAATTCAGACTGCCGGCTGCTTGCTGGCCGCCGCGGTGGTTTCCCCAGCACAGGCTGCCGGCATGTCCGGCATGTCCTCGAACACAGCCGGGCATGATCGGTTCGGATCACCCGGAACGGCGCAAGCGGTAACCCGGACCGTGCGGATTACGGCCCTCGATACGATGCACTACAGTCCGCCCCAGATCTCTGTGCGTCCCGGGCGGACGGTGCGGTTCGTCGTCCATAACGGCGGCCACCTCACGCATGAGTTCGTCATCGGTGACCGCGCCGAACAGCGCGCCCACGAGGCCGAAATGGAGGCGCGCCCCGGTATGAAGATGGGACGCGATCCCAACGGGATGACGATCCTCACGGGTCATACCCGCACCCTCATCTGGCGCTTTCCGCGGCATGCCGGGACACTCGAATACGCCTGCCATGAACCGGGACACTTCGCTGCCGGAATGGTGGGGTACATCCATGTGACCGCGGCCGCCCCCGGGGGTGCGAAATGAAGCGATGGCACGCCTATGGCGCCCCCCTTTGTGGGATGCTCCTGCTGGGCATCCTCGCTCCGGCGGCATACGCCCATGCCATCGCCGGCATGCGCGTGTTTCCGGCGACCATGAGTTTCGATGACCCGGGTGTGGCCGACGAGGGCTCGTGGGTCTTCAATCATATCAACAACGGATCCGCTAGCCAGGACGTTCTGAATCTGGCCTTTGCCAAGCGGATCACCCGCCGCTTTGGTCTGGTGGCCAGCACCGATTACCAGCACCTGTTGGCCGGTGACGGATCTCCGGCCATGGACGGTTGGGACAACACGACGGTGGCCGCAGCGTACCAGCTGTTCGTGCATCCGGGTTCCGAGTCGATCGGCATGGTGCAGCTCGCCGATACCATTGGCCACAGCGGCGGCCACAGCATCGGCGTGCCGTACTCCGTCTACAGTCCGGAGTTTGCCTTCGGAAAGGGGTTCGGCGGGCTGCCGCATCGCTGGCGCATGTGGCGGCCGATCGCCTTCACCGGCGCGGTGTCCGAGGATTTTCCGACGAACCCGACGGTCCCGAACATGCTCAACTGGGACTTTTCCATCCAGTACAGCATCCCCTACCTGCAGGACTTCGTGCGGGACGTGGGAATCTCGGGACCGTTCAAGAACATGGTGCCGATTGTCGAGGTGCCAATGCAGACCTGTCTCAACCGCGGGTGTGCGAATCAGACCACCGGGTACATAAACCCCGGCGTCATCTGGATCGGACACTATTTTCAGTGGGGAGTCGAGGCGCAGGTCCCGGTGAACAGCCGAACCGGCAATTCGGTGGGTATCCTGGTGGGCATGGACTACTATTTCGATGACATCGCGCCGCATAGTCTGGGTGCGCCGATTTTTAATTGACCCTCGGAGGCGACAGACTAATGGCCAGATGGAGCAGTGCAACAATCGCAGCCGGCTTGCTGGTGTTGCTGTTCACGACGCAGGTTGCCGAAGCCCACGCCTTTCCGGATCACTCGCTGCCCAAGGTTGGATCGGAGCTCACAACGCCTCCGAAGTCGGTGCGTATCTGGTTCGACGGGGACATCGAACCGATCTTCTCGACGCTGATCGTTAAGACCGCCAGTGGCACGCAGGTGAGCGCCGGAAAGGGCAAGGTATCCACATCCAACAGCACGCTTCTCGAAACGCCGCTGCCCAACAAGCTGGCGCCCGGCAAATACTACGCCTACTGGAGCGTCATCGCCCGCGACGGGCACCACACCGAAGGGCGTTTTCCGTTCCGGGTAAAGTGACGAGGAGGTTCCGTGCACCAGCATCCGCTGTATATCAGCTTGACGGCATTCGACGTGTTGGCGGTTGTAGCCAGTATCGGAATGCTGGCCTGCTGGCTAGTCGTCCTTCCGCGCGGTCCGGTCGAGATCGGAA
>JAJYEK010000162.1 GCA_021785795.1 Pseudomonadota bacterium | reverse complement strand
AGATACCCTTGGTGCGCGCGCGAACCCATGCTCGGATGAGCCCTTCGGCCGTAAAGAGGGTCATCTGGGTATCGTCCGTGATGGCTCCCGTGCGGCCATAAGCAGGCGCGTACTCGCGGATCCCAGCCTCGCCGTACCGGCTGCGAATCTCTGCCAGAGAGAGGAACTCGATTGGCGCCCCAAGGGCATCGCCCACGGCGCCACCTAGCATCGAGCCGCGGATCCGATCAGTCAGGGAAAGTTCCATCAGACGGCGACCTTCGACGGGGAGAGCAACGACCGATAGTAAAAGCCGCAAATCAACCTGCAAAAGTAAAAATTTTCTATTTTTTATAATCCAATCACATTCATGGCTATCTATCTCGTCTTATTTTGGTTGATTAGACTGATTAGGGCGCGATGGACCTCAATCATCGCAAGTGTATCACGCGCGCAATAGGTGAGGAGCGCCTGGCGCAGGCGCGTAACGTCAGCGGGGTCGGTGATGGCGCCCGAGGCGATCTGCACGAAGGCCTCGGAAGCGGCAGCACCGTCGGCGATCTGCTGTTTGAGGTCATCGTAGCTGAACCCAGGGCTGAGGGCCGGCGCGACCGCCTTGATCGAGTTGCTGAAGCCGAACTCAGGGAAATACACGGCGCTGCGGACGATCGGCAGCAGGTCCGCGAGGCGGTGGATGATCGCCTCGATCCGCCCTGCAAGGTCGGGAAACTGCAAGGCGAGAGCCCTGAGCTGGGTTTGTTCGTAAGCGGAATAAACAACAATCGGCAGGTTTGGGCCTTCCAGTGCCGCGATGAGCGATTCGGCAAAGGCACGGCGCGGGTCCTCGGCGCCGTCGGCGAGGAATTCCTGGTGCGTCAGGGTGCCATCCTCGGCAGCGACGTGTAGCGACCACTGGAAGGGCAGCGTCTGGTAGGGGCGCGTTCCCGGGTACAGAGGGATCGGCGGCATCATCGCCTCGAAGTCCAGGTAGCACGCCGGCGGACCGAACTGGTGCAGCAGACGCGCGAGGTCGGGGGCGATATAGGGCCTGCCGGTAATGATGGCGTCGCGGATGACGCTTTGCTTCCAGGCCAGCGGAAAGTCCGCGGGAATATCGGAAATCGCAACGACGCCGCTTTCGGCGAGCTGGTCCTTCTGTGCCTGCTTCAGGCGCGGCATGTGGTGCACCCAGTCCTCGGGCTTGTCCGCGGTGCAGCGGTCCCAGAAGGCGCAGTCGTAAGGCGTGCTGCAGTGCGGCCCGGGCTCGACCGCCGGCTCGATGACCATCGCGAGGGCAGCGCGCATCGCCGGCAGCAGCGCTGGCACATCGGCAAGGCGCAACTCGACGTCCTCAGTGACGTCCACCCTGGCAAAGAACTGCTGCCAGTCGATGCCGCCCGGGCCGCGTACATAGGCCGTGTTGACGTGAAGCACCTCGATCGCGCGCGGGAGGATACCGGCGCATCGCAGGACGTGAGTCTGCAGCGCGATGTCGTCGAGGTGATGCTCCTTCACGCTGGCGCTGCTCTTGACCTCGATGAGGCCCCAGCCATCAGGGCGGCGATGCAGGATATCGACGCGCAGGCGGATGTCGTCATGCCTGAAGGCTGCCTCGAAGATCGCGGGGACGGCGGGGTCGCGCATCAGCGCAGCCGTCCGCTCCACGGCCTGGTCGTGCTCCCAGGGCACTTCCTCCACCAGGACACCGCCGGGGAACAGGGTCTGCGCCATGCGGCCGATCTCGATGCCGATGGCAGCTGGTGAACCTGGCGCCGGCGGCTCCTGTTCGAGCGGCTCGTTCACCTGCAGCCACAGCCGCCGATGGCATTGCAGGCCAGCCATGTAGCGGGACTTGGTGAGGTGGGGCGTGGTCATCGTTCCTCGGCAATCGGTGCCCGAGCGTGATGCCGTCGGTTGCGGGACGCAACGCTCTTTTCGGGGAAGCGCTCCTGCGGACGTCCGCCTTTGACGTAGTGCCGTGTTTTATGAGGTCTCGCACCACGAACGAGGAACCACCCTCCCGCGGACCCAAGCGCAACAACACGCCCTGATCTTCGCGAGCAACCGTGATCGCCCCTGGTTCAATCCCGGGTCGGGGGCGCTTGTCCGTGAAGGAGAGCGTTATGTTTCGTGTGCAGACCCAAGTCGTCCTCATTCCTTCCGCCGAAGCGCGCCGGGCGCTCGGCCCCTCACTCCGCGCCGCCGGGCTAGCCGCCTGGCGTGAACTCGCGCGCCGCGGCCAGGGGCTGGAGATGGCGCATTTCCAGATCATCCACGAGGGGACGTGCCTTGCCGTCAGCTCGCGGCTTCGCCGTGACGGCTTCGTCGAGATCGCGATCGGGATGGGCGACCCGCGGATGGCCGCGCGCGTCATCCCGGCAGCCGACCTGCGCCGTGCCGAGATGATCACCGCCGGCCGGACGTATCGCTCTGCGCAACCAGCGCGGGCGCGATAGGGCCTGTCCCACCGAACGCCGATCCGCGCCGTGCGTCCGCTTCTGTCGCGGCCACGGCGCACCCTTCTTTCATTGCCGATCGGAGATGACCCGTGCCCGCTTCCTCCTCGCCCCATTTCATGCCTTCCGTCGTCGCACCCGGCGGTACCGCGCCGGTGGCGCTGCGCTATGCATCCCGCGTCCATGCCGCAATCGATCGGCGTATGCCCGAGGCCAGCGCGCTCGCCGACTGGCTGCAGCAGAACGCGGAAACGTTCGGGCTGGTCGATACCGATTTGCTAGAGAGTTTCGGGCGTCGCGACCGGCGCCGGGTAGCTGTTCCCGCGCCGGCGTGGCGGGCCATCGGTGCCGCCATCGCATCCGCCCGCGCCAGGCTGCCGGACGCTCGCGACCGTGTGCCGGACCGGTGGGCCGAGGCCATCGCGACGCGGCTGGGCTTCGAGACGGCCGAGACCGCGATTCTGGCGCTGGCGCTGTACTACCGCATCGACCAGCGGGTCGAGCGGCTGTTCGACAAGCTGAGCGACTGTCGTGACGGGCCAACGATTTTTCACCTCGATGCCGATCTCATCGGCCTGCTCTTGGGTGAGCCGACGGAGCGCGTCGAGCGCTGTCTCGCGCCCGACGGCAGGCTGCTGGCGAGCGGACTGCTCCATGTCGAGCACGATGGCGAGCTTGAGTTGCTGCCCCGGCTAGTCGCGGTGGTACGCCGGCGGATGGCCCCCGGCGCCGATTTCTACGACCAGTTGCTCGGCACGACGACAACGGCGCCATTGCCGTGGGAGGCGTTCGGCCATCTCGGGCGCGAGGCGGAACTGGCGGCCGACGTGTTGCGCGCCGCGCTGGCGCAGAACCGGGCCATCAACATCCTGCTGTACGGCCCGCCTGGGACCGGCAAGACCTCGTTCGCCGCGAGCCTGGCGGCGAAGGTGGGCGCACGGCTGCGCTCAGTGGTCGAGGCGGACGAGACCAATGGCGAACCGACACGCATCGAGCGGCTTTACGGGCTGCGCCTGGCACACCGGCTCGCCGTCCCGGGGGAGACGGTGCTGCTGTTCGACGAGGCGGAGGATCTGTTCGCCCGCGCCCCCTCGCGCTACGACCGCCCGCCGACCAACTCGCGCGTGTTCCTGCATCGGCTGCTGGAGCAGGGCACGGCGCCGGTGATCTGGACCGCCAACGACATCGAGGTGCTCGGCTCCGCGGTGCTGCGGCGGATGACGATGTGCCTGGAGCTGAAGATCCCCAATCTCGCGATCCGCACAAAGCTGTGGCGGCGTATGGGCGAGACCGAGGGGGTGGCGCTGGGCGAAGCCGATGCGGCGCGGCTTGCGCGCCTGGTGCCGGCGGCACCAGCGGTCGCCGCCACGGCGTTGCGCGCGACGAAGCTGGTCGGCGGCGATGCGGATACGGCGCGTCTGATCGTCGAGGGCGTGGCGCGGGCGGTGCGCGGGGGACACCTGCCCGCACCCGAACCCGAAACCAACACGGAATACGATCCGGCCCTGTTCAATGCCGACGGTGATCTCGCGGCACTCGCCGACCGGCTCTGCGCCCCCGGCGCGTCGCGCGCCGTCTCGTTCCTGCTCGCGGGACCGCCGGGTTCCGGCAAGAGCGCCTGGGTGCGTCATCTCGCTGGGCGCATGGGGTTGCCGGTGCTGCAGCGGCGCGCGTCCGACCTGCTCGGTTCCTTCGTTGGAGAGACAGAACAAAACATCGCCGCCGCCTTCGCCGAGGCGCGCGAGCAACCGGCCTTCCTGGTCTTCGACGAGGCGGACAGCCTGCTGCTCGATCGCGGCGAGGCCGTGCGCGGCTGGGAGATCTCCCAGGTCAACGAGATGCTGACCTGGATGGAGACGCACGAGCTGCCGTTTGCCTGCACCACCAATCTTGCCGAGCGGCTGGATCGGGCGAGCCTGCGGCGCTTCCTGGTCAAGCTGCGCTTCTCCTGGATGGACGAGGCGCAGGCGCGGGCGGCGTTCCGCCGGTTCTTCGGGCTCGCCGCGCCTCCGGGGCTCGACGCGCTGCGCTGCCTGACGCCGGCGGATTTTGCGCTGGTGCGGCGGCGGGCCGCGCTGGAAGGCGTCACCGACGACGCCGCTGCACTCGTGCGGATGCTCGCGGCCGAGTGCGAGGGACGCACCGGCGGGCGCGGCCCGCTGGGCTTCGCGGCGGCGGCGTGAGCACGCGATGATTGCGCCCCGCGCGGGTAGCCCGCATCGTGCGGGGATGCGCTACGCCCCCGCTGAACGCCTGCTCTCCCTCGCACGCCATCTCGCGGGAACCCGCGCGGGCCTGACACTCGATGAGATGGCGGGCGAGCTGGGCATCGGGCGGCGCACGGCGGAGCGGCTGCGCGACGCGCTCGGCGCGACGTTCCCGCAGATGGAAAGCTGGGACGACGAGGAGCGGGTGCGGCGCTGGCGCCTGCCGGCGACGGCCCTGGTCGGGCTCGTCGAGCCGCGGGCGGAGGCCGTGGCGGCGATCGAGACGGCGGCGCGCGAGTTTGCCAGCCGCGGCGAGACGGAGCGCGCGGAGTTGCTACGCGAGACGGCGGCGACGCTGCGCGCGCTGATGCGTCCCGATGCGCTGCGCCGCGCGGAGCCGGACATCGCGGCGCTGATGGAAGCCGAGGGGATCGCGATGCGACCGGGCCCGCGGCCGATACTCGCCCACGGCGTGTTGGCCACGCTGCGCCGCGCGATCCTGGGGATGCAGCTCATCGTGGTGCGCTACACCGCCGCGGGGGCGGAGGAACCGGCGACGCGCATTCTTTGCCCTTACGGGATCCTTTATGGCGGGCGCGGATGGCTGGTCGCGCATGTCGAGGGGCTGCCGGAGATGCGGCTCTGGCGGCTCGACCGTATTGCCTCTGTCGATCTGCTGGATCGTGGGTTTGTGAGGCGGGAGGATTTCTCGCTCGTGGACTATGCCGCGCAATCCTTCGGCGTGTTCCAGGAGGAGCCGGTGGATGTGGTGTTGCGGTTCACGCCTGACGCGGCGGAGGATGCAGCGGGATGGGTGTTCCACCCGTCACAGACGATGGAGCGCCAGGCTGACGGCGGGCTGATCGTGCGGTTCCGGGCGGGAGGCACCCGGGAGATGTGCTGGCATTTGTTTTCGTGGGGGGAAACGGTGACCGTGCTGGCGCCAGATACCCTTCGGATGGCGATGACAGATGCTGCAAGCGGCATGGCAAGGCATCATACCCAACAGTTGAGCGGGGTTGAGGCCCTGTCCGGACCTCGAGTGTCATAATGGCAAGATCGGTAGAAACAAAAATCTGGGAGCATAGATGTACGTCTTTCGTATCCATATCCGACCCCGCGGTGGATCAGTTGATAGCCATGCAACCTTTGACTACTGCGTGAGACACAAGCTGCTCGGCGTTGGGTGGCGGACGAAATCCAATGCCTCCACAACAGACTGGGACACGTACTATCGAGAAGCATCAACGATGCACGACAAGCTGCACGTCCCCAAGTACATTCATCGCTGGGTCAACGAGGGCGATCTGGTGTGGACGCGAGACCCCGATAGTAATTATTACCTCGCACGAGTTACATCGAGATGAACGTACTGGACCCGCGAAGAGTCCATATCTCGTGATATTGATATTGCAAATATATTCCGCTGTGACATTCGAAAAGTACAAGATCGCTCCGCGGTGCCCGGAAAGGTGGTAGCTTGTTTTCGCCCGAGTCGAGCTATCCAGGAAATAGCAGATACGCAAGCCATAGAGTATACAAAATTCTTATGCAATGATATTTCATCATTTAATACATATAACTCAGACAAAAATCTTATGTCTGATATTTTTATGTTACTCGACGACGAGGAGACTGAAGATCTGGTTTTTCTCTATCTGCAAACGCAAGGTTGTCTTGTTGTGCCTAACTCGAGAAAAGCGGACACAATGAGATTCGAGTATTTTGTCGTAAATCCGCAATCGTGGTTCAGGGCATGGACTCAGGTTAAGACAGGAAATATTGCCTTAGACAGGGAGTTGTACAAAAATAAAAACTTTAAAATTTTTCTTTTTCAATCTAATGAAATATATACAAAACAAATAACATCACATAACTTGTATCACTCGCGACAGCCTCTTGAGGTTTCTGATGTGTGCACGTGGCTGGCTGCCAGATATTTTCGATCGGAAGCTGAAACTAATCGAGGGAACTACCTCGTTGTTTGGGCTAGTTGCTTGATCCCGGGTTTTGATGGTGCGGTCTTTTCACACGAGTGGAATAAAGCGCTATGGGCCAGGTTCTACACGGCAGCGCCACCACGACAGAGGCGATCCGTCGAGCGATACAGCGTAGTCAAGAGAGCCTGAGGGGGCTCGCCAAACGCTGCGGGATCAACCCCAAGACGGTCGCAAAATGGAAGCAGCGCGGCTCTGTCGCTGATCGCCCGACCGGGCCGAGGCAGCCGCGCTCGACGATCCTTTCCCTCGAGGATGAGGCTATCATTGTCGCCTTCCGCAGGCACACACTGCTGCCGCTCGACGACTGCCTGTATGCCCTGCAGGGAACCATCCCGCATCTGACGCGCTCGTCATTTGATCTCATAGTGGTCCTGCCTCCGGTCCCGGAGGGATTGATCATGCCAGAGGTCGAAGAACTGATCCGCGCCAGCGGCGCCGAGCTGCGGCTCGGGGGCGACAAGGCCTTCAATCCGCCGGCGCTCAATTCTCCAGTCCCCTCAGCCGGAGAGCTATTTCGAGCCGATCAACTGGCATCGTACCGTCCTGCAAGAGCTCGGCCATAATGCCGCGATCCGGATTATGCCGCGTCTGCTCGGCGGGGCGCAGTCGGCAGTATGATCGTGCCAATCCCATCCGGCATAATCTTCGTCGCTCCAACAACATGGAGCACGACGATCATGCCTCAATATTTGCAGACCTGTATCGAGCCGTATCTGGACTCGTTCGCCGAGAGCTTTGCGGCGGAGAATTACACCGCCGGCACGGTCAAGACCTACCAATCGATCCTGCGGAAGGTGGGTCACGCGATGGATGTCGAGGGCATCAGTCCATCGGCGTTGACGCTCGACATGGCCGAGTGTCTGGGACGCAAGGTGCCGCGCAAGAAGACCGGCACGATATGGCCGTATAGGTTGGCCCGCCGGTTCGCGCAGCATCTGCTCGATATCGGCGTAACGCAGCCGGTGCCGTTGACCGAGGCACAGCAGGCGCGCGCGACCCTGCTGGCGGACTTCGAGACCTATCTGGTCAAACATCGTGGCCTTAGCCCGCGGACGATCTATCACACCCTGCGGTTCGCGAACCGGTTCCTCGATCATCGCTTTGGTGATGCGACGGTTGATCCGGGACGGTTGCGTCCTGCCGATGTGATCGGCTTCATCGAGCATGTGTTGGCGGGCGCGCGTCGCGACAAAACGATAGCGACGCATGTTCGCATCTTCCTGCAATATCTGTTCGGCAGTGGCGCGACAGGGACCAATCTGGCGCTGAGTCTCCCTAGGGCGGCGAGGCGCTGGGGCGCCCGACTGCCGCGCCATCTGTCGCCCGAGGGCGTTGAGGCGGTGCTCGCCTGCGTGCGCGACAACCCCCGGCACGGCGCGCGGGACTATGCAATGCTGCTCATCATGGCCCGCCTCGGCTTGCGTGCTGCCGAGGTCATTGCGATCCAACTGGACGATATCGACTGGCGCGCGGGCGAACTGTTGGTGCGCGGCAAGGGCAAGCTTCACGATCGCTTGCCGATCAGCTCCGAAGTTGGTGATGCATTGAGCCGCTACCTGCGCGAGGAACGCGGACCCGCGTCCTGCCGCACGATGTTCGTCACCCATCGCGCGCCGCACCGTCCGTTCAGGGACAGCCAGATCGTCAACGCCGTTCTCAAGGATGCGCTGAAGGCGACCGGCCAGAAGCCGGTAACCCCCTACGTGGGATCGCACCTGCTGCGTCATAGCCTTGCCACCCGGCTGGTGAACACGGGGGCCTCGCTCGACGAGG
>JAJYEK010000161.1 GCA_021785795.1 Pseudomonadota bacterium | reverse complement strand
AGCTTCGGCAGCAGCACCGTCTCGCAGTACACCATCGGCCCTACCGGCAGCCTGACGCCCATGGCGACCGCCACGGTGGCCACGGGGACGGGTCCCCAATCGATTGTCACAACCGGAACCTGGAAGTAACGCTACCCCTGGCGGGTGCCTCGCGCCCGCCAGGGCATGAGGGAGATCGATCGAGGCGGGCGCCACGGACGGATGCGGCAGACCCGATTCCCATCTCTACCGGACTGGTGACGCGCGGTGGCGGGTGCGTGTAAGAGTCTGCCTCTGTTTCTTAGGCCCAGATGACCTTCTCTTCCCGGTTGGTGTCGATCGGGGTCCGGCTGTTCTCGCTGTCGCGGATGCGCGTTGGCCGCCGGGCATTGAGATCATGACGGCCTTGCGGCACGCTGGGGTACTTTCGAGCCGGATGTACCGTTGACTCCAAACCGGTTGGCGGTGTTGCTGCCGGACCCGCTGAGGACTGCTTCACTTTCCGGAGCGGTCGGTGCGCTAAGCAGAATTGAGAGTCGGCTATGGACGAGGAGTGTGCATTAGCCTTCCGGCAGGTATCGGCGTGAACCCGCCGTTTGAATGACGGCACAGACACCAAAGGTTTGTGGCAGCAGTGTTTCGCGAGTATCCATGTTGGTTTTACGTTGCAAAGCAGACGTTCCGGGCTGACGCCAACTCTGAACACATCGTGATTCGGACGACCCGGAAGCGGCCGTTGCGATCTCCGGAACTCATGGCTCCTTTAGAAAGCCGGTCCGTGACGGATGTCCCGTTCTGGCGGCAAGAATCACTATTGCCAGCGCATTCGCTGTACCGGTTTCCTGTACTTCCGCTTTACTCCAGGAACCGGCCGAAAGACCAACGTGAACTATTCGGCCGGAGCGGTCATTGAGCGCTTGGTGCGTGCGCTGGCCCAAGACGGACACGATTCTGTTTGATGGCGGACACCATTCTGGAGTCATGGCGGACACTTTGGCCCTGCGGCCAGAATGCTGTCCGCCATGCCCAGCGGGGATAAGGGTCCGTCTGACAACCCCGGTGAGCGACTCGACGCAAGCCCGATAAACCGCCACCCTTTCGCCTTTTTCGGTCGAACCGAACCTAAGGAGGAAAGGGTGGCACAACCGAGGCTTGCCATGCGACACATCAAATCGATCCTGCGTCTCCATTTCGCCGGCGGCATCGACAGCCGCCGTAACATCGCCCGCGCCGTGGGTGTCAGCAAGACGGCGGTGGCCGACTGCTTGAAGCGCGCCGCTGCAGCAGGGATGTCTACCTGGGCGGCGGTCGAGCCCCTCGATGAGGATGCGCTGGAGCGCAGGCTCTATCCCGCCTGCGCGCCATCACGGGCGACGCGGGCCCGCCCCGTTCCGGACTGGGCCGCCGTCCGCGCGGAGCTTGCGCGGCGCGACCACAAGGTGACGCTCGCACTCCTGTGGACCGAGTACAAAGCGCAGCATCCCGACGGCTACCAGTACGCGCAGTTCACCGAGCTCTACCGCCGATTCGAGAAAAAGCTCTCGCTCGTGCTGCGCCAGCATCACCGGGGAGGCGAGAAATGCTTCGTCGACTTCTGCGACGGGATGAAGCTCACCGACCCCCTCAGCGGAGAACGCATCCCGACTGAGCTCTTTGTCGCGGCACTCGGCGCGAGCTCCTACACCTTTGCCTGCGCCACGCGGGGGCAGACCATCCCCGAGTGGCTCGACTGCCACGTGCGGATGTATCAGCCCAAAACTGCCAAATGCACAGAATTATGGCTCCAGGCACGCTGGCTCAAGCATGACCTGTCGCAAAGACTTGCTGCCTGCGGGGGGTGGTGGTCGCCGGCACTTGCCGCACTCCCAAGAGCGGGTGGCCGTCCGGTGCCGGGCACGGCAGGTACACGAAATCCAAACTATAATCATACTTTGGGTTCTTAGCATAACTAGAAAGTGAGCGATCAAGGATGCGGCAGTCTGCCGGCTGCGTCCGTTCAGGGTTAAAGGGGTACGCGCCCGTGTTTCGTTTGACCGGAATCCGCAGTTGCCGTCTGTGGCCTGCGGCAGGGAGGAACCGTGAGTGACGCGGCCGGCGGCCTGGAGGTGGACAGGTCCCCGGCATCGGGCCGCGACGCATTGATCCGCGCAGAACAGGTCAAGCTGCTGTATGCGAATCTTCCGGTAGGACTGCTAGCCGGCCTGCTCAGCGCGTCGGTGCTCGTTTCCGTGCAGTGGCGCGTGATCAGCCACTCCATCCTGTGGATCTGGTTCGCCGCGCTGGCGCTGGTGTCGCTGTCGCGCTATCTGGTTGCTCTGCGCTATGGCCGCCGCTCGCCCGCGGCAGCTTCGGTCGCGGCCTGGGAGGGCCGGTTCGTGTACGGTACCCTGCTGTCCGGGGCCGTGTGGGGTTCCGCAGGCCTGCTTCTATTGCCCGACCAGATTCCAAACCAGGTGTTCGTCGTCCTGGTGCTCGCCGGAATGACCGCGGGCGGGGTGGTGACCTATTCCCCGCTTGCCCGGGCGGCGCTGTACTTCGTTGCGCCCGCTCTAGTGCCACTCACCATGCGGCTGTTTTACACAGGCGGTAGCCTGCAATTTGCCATGGGCATGCTATCTCTCCTGTTCATGGTCATGATGCTGATCCTCGTGCGCCGGCTCTACGAGGCCACGCTCGGTTCCCTCAGGCTGCGCTTCGAAAACAGCGATCTGGTTGCGGTCCTGGCGCGCGAGAAGGCGGCGACTGAGGACCTTAATCGGGACCTCAGGCGGGAGATCGGCGAACGCGCGCGGGTGGAAGACGGGCTGCGCGAGAGCGAGGCCCGCTTGCGTTCCGTCGTGGACAATGTGTTGGACGGCATCATCACCATGGATGAGCATGGCAGGCTCGAGTCGATGAACGCCGCCGCCGAGCGCATATTCGGATACACCGCGGCCGAAGTGGCGGGCAGGCATTTCAGGATGCTCCTGCCCGAGTCCGAGCGCGACGAGTACGAAGGTTATGTCGAGGGCTACGCCGGTTCCGGAAAGCAGCGGATGATCGGATTCGGACTCGAGATTGCCGGCCTACGTCGCGACGGCTCGGCGTTTCCCATGGAGCTGGCGGTGAGCGGCATCGTGCTCAGCCGGAAGCACATGCTGATCGGAATCGTACGCGACATGACCGAGCGCAAGCGCATGGAGCTGATGAAGAGTCGGTTCATATCGGCCGTGAGCCATGAACTCAGGACCCCGCTTACGGCGCTGGTGGGATCACTCGGCCTGCTGGCCGAAGGCGTGGGCGGTGAGCTGTCGGAGCGCGGCAGATCGCTGCTCGACATCGCGCGCAACAACACTGCACGTCTGACGCGCCTGGTCGGTGACGTCGTCGACCTGGATGACGTGCAGCGCGGGACCCTGAGCCTCGACCTGCGCCATATGAACCTCGCCGATCTGGCATCGCGGGCGGTCGAGGAAGCACGCAGTCTGGCCGCGACGTCGGGAGTGGCTCTGACGCTGGTGTCCAGACTCGATACGGCGCCCGTATACGCGGACAGCGCGCGTATCATTCATGTGATCGACCATCTGATCGCGAACGCGGTGCGTTTCTCTCCGCATGGAGGTATGGTCGAGGTGGCGGTGGAGGAAGCGGGCGGAGACTTCCGCGTTACCGTGACGGATCACGGTCCGGGCGTTCCGGACAGCGCGCGCGACCGCCTTTTCCATGTATTTTCCCCGCGTGCCGAGGATTCCGGTTCGTCGCTGCTGGGCGGAGCCGGGCTGGGGCTGGGCGTCGCGCGCGCGATCGTCGAAGCGCATGGCGGCAGCATCGGTTTCGACGCTGGATCTGGCAGTGCCACGCGCTTTTACTTTGATCTCCCCCAGTGGCATGATGCCAGCCCGGACAGTCAGGCAGAAGGCGAGAATTGACAATGAGTTTCAAGAACGTCGAAGTCAAGACGCGGGCCAACATCTACCACGAAGGGCGCGTAACGAGCCGCAGCATCATCACTTCGGAAGGGGAGATGAAAACCCTGGGTATCATGCTGCCGGGCATCTACCGGTTCAGTACCGAGGCCCCGGAGCGCATCGAAATCACTCAGGGCCGCTGCCGGGTAAAGCTCTCCGGTTCCACGGCATGGAACGATTATGAGGCCGGCGACAGCTTTTCGGTTCCCGGAAACTCCCAGTTCGAAATCGAAATCGATGATCTGCTCGATTACGTCTGTCATTTCGGGTAGGTCGTCTGCCGGCGGCGCCGCACGCGGGTGCAGCCGGCCCTGGGGGGTTATCCCAGGGCTTCGATGAGTGCCCCGATATGGGTCTCGTAATGCCTCCACCGGCCGATCGCGCTTTGGTACAGGGGCTGGCGGACCTGGGCATAGCTTGCCGTGTTGACGTAGCGGTCCGACTTGTGGAACTCGAGGCAGCGCGCCTCCCAGGGCAGCGCGCAGAACTCGAGCAGCTTGCGCACCTCGCGCTCCGGATCGGTTACGAGCGTCTCATAGCGGATATCAAGCATTCCGGATCCGGGCGTCGAGCGCCAGTGGTCCATCAGCCGCTGGTAGATCCCGTAAACCGCTCCCAGCGAACGCAGGTTCGACGAGTAGGTCAGGTTCTTGCCAAAGTTCTGGAAGTAGCACGACAGGCAGGTATCGCGCGGATCGCGGAACACATGGATGATACGGGCATCGGGAAAGAGCTTCCGGATGAGTCCGATGCGCTCGTAATTGCCCGGCAGCTTGTCGCTCACATACCTCGCCCCGCTGGCGATCGCCGCGATGGCGTCGCGGTAGGGTTTAGCCAGTGCGTTCATCGCTTCGCGGGTGGCCCCTCTAAGACAGCCGGGATAGGGTTCGGTCCGGCCCAGTAATTCCGGCATCCGCCGTTCCAGGTTTTCGAGAATCTCGAGTTCGCCGGCGGCAGTGACCTCAGGATGGCAGGCGAGCATCTGCTCGACGAGCGATGTGCCGGAACGTGGCATGCCGACGATGAATAGCGGTACGGGCGCCCCCTGCGGCGCGGCGTCGGCTTCCGGCAGGTTTTCCTCGCTGAAAAACCCCATGATCTCTTCGGCCTTGCGGCGCGCGTCCTCAGGCTCGAAGCGGTGCGGGCTCAGGGCGTTGGCGGCCTGGTAATGGGTAAATGCGGTATCGTACTCGCCCGACCCGTCGTGCAGATTTGCCAATGCATGGTGCAGCTCGCGACGCTGTGACGGGGCCCAGGTCCGGCGCGCAAGCAGATCTTCGAGCATCAATTTCGCGCGCCCAGACTCGCCGTAGCGCGGAGCAAGCCGGGCGTAGACAATGGCGAAACCCGAACTGTCGGAAGTCCCAGGCAGCGCCAGCCGCAGGCATTCCCAGGCTGCATCCGGTCGGTTCTGCTTTTCCAGGATGAGTGCCCGGCTCGCGATTGCCTCGGGATGTCCTGGGTGGCGGGAAAGTCCGTGATCGCAGAGCGCAAGCGCCTCTTCCATCCTGCCCCGGTAAATCAGGATATTGGCCAGATATACGATGGCCGCGATGTCGTCGGGAGCGAGCCGAATCGCTTCCCGCAGGTGCGTGATCGCGGAGTCGTGGTGGCCGAGGTCGCGCAGCAGGCAGCCGGTCTGTTTGTGGCCTTCGGCATAGCCGGGTTGAAGCGCCAGCATCGAGTCGAATGCTGCAAGCGCCTCTTCCCATCGTCCCTGCATCACCCGGGCCAGACCGAGGCCGAGGTAGCTCTGGTGCCTGAGTTCCCTCGGGTCGACCGCAACCAGAGCGCTGTAGCAGGATTCAGCCTGTGCGAATTCGCCGAGCTGTCCGTGGACTGCGCCGAGTATGGAGATCACCTCGCGCCGCCCGGGCGCCGCAGCCCGCAGCTTCATGCCAAGGTTGCGCGCATCGGTCAGGCGGTTTGCATGGACGAGACCGAGCAGATCCTGGATCCGGGCGTCGAGCGACCGGCTATTCATGGCGGGAAGCGGGGTCCGCATTTGCGCCGGCTGCCGCCGTCCGGACCGGAAAGCTGGGGATGCGCCGCATGGGGCGATAGCATAATTTGACCTGCGGGCAACCACAACGGCCGTCCCGCAACGCGGGCGGGCAGGGCGGCACCGCCAGCGCCGGAGTTCCGCCGTGGCCCACCAGCCGGTGGGTTGCGCGCCGGGGCGCGCGCTTCGCCGCCACGCCGGCCGGCTGTTTGCGCGAAGCCGAGTTGCAGGCATCCGGTGATCCCCAGGTGCATTCTCGCGGGTGAAAGAAAGTCTCTGTATATAATGCAAAAATATTGAGGTTCCGTATGCCCTCGAAAGCGATTTGAGCCCGGAGCAGGTCGGCGGCTCCGGACCCGGCTAAAGCCCTTCTCGGTCCGGGAATCGGTGGGTTCGGTACTCGATCATGATCTCCAAGCGAGGGGTGGGACGCTGCGGAATCATGAGGTGCCGGGTGAAAAGGATTTGCGCGGATGCCGGCATCGTCGTAAGTTGCCTCATTGCGCCGTATGGGGTCGCCGGGTGGGTGCGCCGGGCGGTGGCGTCCTGACCTGCTGAACGATGGAGATACGGGAAATGAGCGATGATCGGACGATCGGTTTTATCGGCCTGGGGCAGATGGGCAGGCCCATGGCCGCGAATCTTCTCAAGGCCGGCTATCAGCTGCGCGCATACAACCGCAGTGCCGGCCGGATTCAGGACTTGGGGACTGCCGGTGTCCTGCCGGCATCAAAGCCTGCCGAGGCGGTGGCGTCGGGTGGAATCGTCGTGACCATGGTTGCGAATGACCAGGCCCTCGAGGAAGTGGTATGCGGCATCGGTGGATTCGGGGAGGCGTTGGGCGAAGGCGGCGTGCATTTGTCGATGAGCACGGTGGCTCCGGCCACAGCCCGTCGGCTCGCCGCCTACCACGCGGACCGCGGCAGCGCTTATGTCGCAGCGCCGGTATTCGGGCGTCCGGACGCGGCGGCCGCCCGGAAACTTTGGATCTGCGCGGCTGGGGCGCCGGCTGCCAAATCCCGCGTGCAGTCCCTGCTCGATGTCCTGGGACAGCGGGTCTATGATTTCGGGGACAACCCGACGGCCGCGAACGTCGTCAAGCTCGCGGGCAATTTCCTGATTGTGACCGCCCTTGAGACCATGGCGGAAGCTTTTACGCTCGCCGCCAAGAACGGCGTGGATCCGGCGCGCTTCGCGACCCTGATGGGCGAGACCCTGTTCAGTGGTCCGGTTTATCAGAACTACGGCCGGATTATCGCGTCGGGGACTTTTGAGCCGGCCGGCTTCAAGCTGTCGCTCGGAAAAAAGGACATTGATCTGGTGCTGCAGACCGCCAACGAGAGCCGGGTGCCTATGCCGCTCGCGAGCCTGCTGCACGATCGCCTGCTGGCGGGCCTGGCCCGCAACCGCGCTGACATGGACTGGTCGGCGCTGGCCCTGGGTGCGCGCGAAGACGCCGGCCTCAGCGGCGGGTTTTAGGACGGCTTCCCCGCCGCGGACGGCGCTCAGCCTCAGGCGCGGTTCGGTGTGATGCCGGAGGTCTTGCCGGACGCAGGGTAAGAACCAGACGCAGCCCGTCAATGCCGGGACCGTAGTAGCCGGGAAGCCGGTCGAGCTCCCGGAAGCCGAAGCGCTCATACAGCCGGCGCGCACCGTGGTTGCTGGCCCTGACTTCGGCCCGGCAGATTGCAAGGCCGTGTGCACGCATCCATGCCGTCCCCGCATCCAGCAGACGCCTGGCCCAGCCCTGACCCCGTAATCCGGGATGCACAGCCAGCGAATAGAGTCGCGCCCAGCGCGCCCGGCCGTTGCCGGCAGTGAGCCAGCAGGCTACGGCCTGGCCGTCCGCGGCCAGCATCCAGTACGCGTTGCGGTTCGCAAGCAGCCGCCCGAGCTGGGGGCGCGAGAATGCACCGTCAACCTTGCCGAAGCACTCCCGTTCGAGTGCCTCGATCCGGTCGAGGTCGGCCGGTCCGGCCCGGCGTATCGACAGCCCGGCGGCCATTACCCGGTCAGGGGACGCCTCAAGATGATCTTCTCGCCGAACATGGCCGGCCGGTAGCTCATCTTCACACGCCGCAGATTCTCGAAACCGAGGTCATCACCCACGTTAATATAAGTGCAGGTGCCAAAGACCTTGCTGAATTCCCGGAACAGATATTGAGCTGCGCCCTGGATGTTGAAATTCGTCTTTTCTATCAGAACGTTGGAAACATCCCGGTTGAGGCGTTCGCCGAACGTGAAGCCTTCCAGACGTCCATCGATAAAGAGGCTCATGCCCTCGAGGCGCAGTTCGTCGTACAGGGCGATGGCGCGCTGGATAGCCTTGCGTTCCATCTCGAGGTTGTACAGGAACTCCTCCACCGGCCCGTCCGGCAGGGTGCGCAGGCGGTTCTGCATCCAGGTGTTCACCAGCGCCCGTGCCTCGTCGCCGTGTTGCATGCTGAACGGCTCCAGGGAATGATTGGGATAGGCGCGCCGAAACTGGTTGATTTCGTTGCGTTTGGTCTTATACGCGTTGCCCCGGAGCTCGATCAGATCCT
>JAJYEK010000160.1 GCA_021785795.1 Pseudomonadota bacterium | reverse complement strand
CGTCATGACCTATACGGCGGGGCATGCGGTCGTGCGGGGTTTTCCGTTCCTCCTCCCGCACCCGTTTTCCCCGGAGCACCGCGTCGTGCTGCTCCATATCCTGCCGGACGTGCTCGCCATCGCCGCCATCGGGCTGCTGCAGTCGGCGTTCGTCGCGCGCGCCGCCGCCGAGCGCTCCGGACAGCCCGTCGACCTCGATCAGGACGCCGTGGCGCAGGGGATCGCCAACATTGCCATCTCGTTTCTTTCCGGATTCGCCGCCGGGGGCTCGGTCAACCGCTCGAAAGCCCACCAGGATGCCGGTGCGCGCACGCCGATGTCCGCCGTCTACGCAGGGATCCTCATCCTGCTCGCGGCGCTTGCGCTGCCCGGGGTGATCGCATCAATCCCGGTGCCGGCCATGGCCGGACTGCTCGTGCTGGTCGGAGTCTCGCTCGTCCATCCGGGCGAAGTGCGGGATCTCGCGCGGCGCAGCCGGGGACAGGCAGCCCTGTATCTCGTCATTCTGGCGGGCGGGGTGTTCGTCGGTCTCACGTCCGCGGTTGTCGCGGGATTCGTCCTGCCGGCGCTCTTTTATCTCGCGCATTCCTCGGCGCCGGCATTGCAGATCAATGAGCGGGAAACGGGACACGCATGCGTGCGTCTGGGCGGACAGGTGTTCTTCGCCACCACCCCGCAGATCGCGCGCCGTCTGCGCGCGCTCGGCGAAGCCCGGGGCTGGCGGGGACGCGTGACGCTCGACCTTCACGGCATCCAGTATCTCGACCATGATGGTGCAACGCTACTGCGACGGGAAGTGTCCCGATGGCGCGAGCGGGGCGGCGAAATCGTGATCGAAGCCGATCCGGCGCTCATCGCAGCGATCAAAACATGACGAGGAGCGCATCATGAGACAACGAGCATCCATCCCCTTTCTGATCGTGGGGGCATCCTTCCTCGCTTTGTTATCTGGCTGTGCCCGGATTTCCACCGGGTCGGTGGGGATCGTGAAGCATTTCAACGGCACGATTTCCGACCGGTTTGCCGGACCGGGGCTGCATCTGGCTGTGCTCGACACCTACTACTCCATCGATACGACGCTCACGCGCGCCAAGGTTGCCAACATGCGCCCGAAGGATGCGCATGGGGTGTCGCTGCGCGATGTGTCGGTGGTGGTGACTTACGGTCTTGATCCGGACAAGGTTCCGTCCTTCTACCGGAAGACCAAGGAGATGGACCGCGAGCCGGATTCCAACCAGAACACGCTGGGGCTCGAAATCCTGCAGCAGTCGGTCATTCCGTACGCCGTACAGATCGCCACCGAGCAGTCGGACCTTGCCACCATCTCCTCGCATCTCGGGAGTTACGCCACCACGATCCAGCACGTCGTCGAGCGGCGGCTTTCGGAACTCTACCCCGGTATTGATCCGTTCTTGATCCAGTCGGTCACCGTGCCAACGTTCGAACTGCCGCGATCGATCCAGGCGCAGGTGAATGCCAAAGCGGGATATCTCGCGCAGATGCAGACCATCGCTGCTGAACGGGCGGTCATCGAACAACGCAAACTGCTCGAGCAGGACCGGGCCACGGTGCAGGCCGACGCGCTTTCCGCCGCGTCCCGCGCCTCGGGGCTGTCGCCTGATCGGATCATCGCGTGGGAACGCGCCCGGGCGGCCATGACGCTCGCGGAAAGGGCGCGCGGAGCACGAACCCTGGTTACCAGCGGGAGCGGCAAATAAATGGGGAATGGCAGAACGTCCCGTCCCGGGACCACGCACGAGGTGTTGCACGCACAAAGAGTTTCGAAGACCGGGCTTCCGGCGAAGAGTCTGGGTGACCCGTTCGTCCCGATGAGGTGTTCCTGATCCACGAGGTTTCCATGCTGCTTCCGGACATGCCCATGATTCCCGTCATCGAGTTCGCCGGCATCCCCATCGCCCCGCAATTGGAGTCCTTTCATTTCCTGGTTGCCGGGGAAAACGGCCAGGACCGGCAGGCGGTCATCGCGCAGATGGTCGAACACCTGAAGCGCCGCGGAGACCGCGCGGTCGTGATCTGTCCCGACGATCCGCTTGTCGCGCGCTACGCCGGTCCCGGCGATACGATGCTTTCGCTGTCCGACCCCGGCATGCCGCCCTGGTCTCCGCTTGCGGAGGTTTCCTTGGATTCGATTGCCATGCTGGTGCGCTGGCTTACGCTGTCGCGCTCCCCGGAATACGATACCGTCACCGCGCTGTCCGGGCTCCTGCGTCCGCTGGTGGACGGCGCGAAGGGGACCAATCGGGCGCTGCGCAAGACGCTGCGCAAGCATTGCGACGTCCTGTCCCCCTCGTGGCTCGATGCGCTTGATCCGTCGGCCGGCGTGAACAGCTGGAGTCTGCGGCGATGGCTCGAAGAGGACTCCGGCTGGTTATGGCTCGGCGCGCACATGCCGTTCGGACACCTCCTGCCGAATGTCTGGTTCGATGTGCTGTCTCATGCCGCGGTCGCCCCGCAGGCGTCCGCACGCAGGCGCCTCTGGCTGATTGCCGGCGATATCTCGCGCCCCGCGTCCTCCTCGGCGTTCGCCCATGCGCTCTCGGTGTCGTCGGGGATGTGCGTGGTGGCGACAATGAGGGACCTTTCCGCCACCATCCATGCGCACGGCGCCTACCAGTCCCACGCGCTGCTTTCCCAGTTCGCGAACCGCCTGGTTCTGCGCTCATCGGATGCCGATATGTCCGACTGGGCGGCCCGGACCCTCTCGGAATTGCGCCCGAACAGATCTCCGCGGATGGGGTTGCCGGCCACACGCATGGTGACCCCCCAGCACATTCGCGCCCTGCCGGACGGGGAGGGGTTGATCCGCCTGGCGGGGGAGCGGCAGATATCGCCGGTGCATTTCGGGAAGCGCCGCGCAGCGGGGTGACCGCCGCCGCCATAGGGCTTGGGTGATCCCGATTCCGGATCCGCATCCGGGTTTGCCGTGGCCCACAAAATCGCCAGGGCGCGCCGCAGAATGGCTGCGTCCATGCGCACGGCTGTATTATACCCGCGGGTTCTCCTCTTGAACTTTGCCCGGCACCCCCCCCGCGCGGACAATAACGAGGACCTTCCAGCGCCGAGCATGTGAGTTATACTGATAATAATAATTACTTATCTCACATTGCCGACAGGAGGTCATCCGTGACGCGCCGTCCTCGAAAGCGCTGCCCCGCGGCTTTATCGACGCTGTCCCTGCTTCTTGTTCTGTCCGGCTGCAAGGCCGGCTCCCGAGCCGCTTCCTCCGTGCCGAATGCCGCAAGCCCGACGGTCGCGCCTGTGGCCGGAGCGCCCGCGCCGGCGGTGCCGGGCGCGTCATCCATTTTCGTCGGACCCGACCCGTCGATCCCGGCGTTCGCGGGCGCTCCCGCGGACCAGAGCCTCATTGCCTCGGCCATGACATCCGCGGGCGTGAGCCTCACCCCTCCGGCGGCGCTCACGACGGTCTACGTGTCCCCGCCCATAAGCTATACCGCCACGGGCGCAAGCCAGTCCGGGTCGGGAACCCAGGCGGACCCTTACCGCAACCTGATCGCGGTGGTCGACAACGCCACCGCAGGCGAACACATCCTGCTCGAGCCCGGCACTTACGAGATGGCGAGCATGGCGAGCGCGTTTGGCGAGTCCGTGGACGGGCTGATGCCCACCAACTCCGGGACCCAGGCAGACCCGATTGTCGTCGAAACCGATCCGGCGGCGCTCGACTGGTCCACCGGACAGGTGGCGATCCTTGATTTTCAGGACCAGACCTCGGTGCCGGCCGGCAACCGCTCGGCGGCAATCTGGCCCCAGGCGTACTGGACGTTCGAGAATATCGATGCACGCAACGCGCTTGACCGGATTTTCTGGCTCGCCGCGCGTGGCGATGTGCTGTATCACAATGATCTGCACAATGTCGCCCTGTCCGGCACGCAGGACAACGTGGGGATCGTGGGTGTGATGCGGCTCACGGGCGGGGACTACGACGATTTCATCATTGGCAATAACATTCACGGGCTGGCGCAGTATTCGGGTACCACCGTGACCTCCTACGACATGCCGGGCCCAGTGGCCGACGATACGAATGTCGGCTGCACCTACAGCGAAAACGACCAGTATTACACCACCGAGGCGAACCTCTCTTCGGTGACCAACGTCAACAGCCTCACCGCGGCGCAGATGGCGGGCTACACGGCGCCGCCCGACAGCAACGTGTACTTCTACGCGAATGTGGTCCATGGCTGCCTGCGCGGCATCGCCAACAAGGAGCCCGCGGTCGGTCCCTGGTATGTGCTTTCGAACGTGGTCTACAACGTGCAAACCGGCATCAGGATACCGGTCTCCGGGACGATGGCCAGTCCGACGCTCATCCGCAACAACATCATCTATTCCGGCGGCGCGCAAACCCTGCAGGACGGCATCCAGTTCGGAATCGCGATCACGGACCGCTTCCTCGGCAATGCGGACAACATGACGGTCTCGAACAACACCATCATCGGTGCGGCGAGCGATGCCACGGTGCATTACGGCGGATTCAACGACGTCGTCGACGATAACGTCTTCGTCACGACCGGGGCCGGCGTTGCGCACCGTGTGCTGCCGGGCGGCTACACGGGCGGGGGCGTCAATACCGCCGGACAGACCTGGTACGACAACGGCACCTGGCCGGATGCCGAAGGCGAGTATCTCTTCGCGCTCGATGCCAGCAATCCTTATTACTCCGCCATGCCGGATTTCCTGCAGGAGGAGGCGGGAAGCTACAGTGCCATCAGTTTCACCGGCAATCTTTATACCAGCACGCCTTTGGTGACGCTCAACGGTGCCCCGCTGGCGGGCCCGGATTTGAGTGGCACCGACATCGATCAGAACCCGCAGGTGCTTGCCTGGAGCAGCCTCTCGCCGCTTTTCCGGGATGCCGCGACCAACGATTACCGGGCCGGCACCTCGCCAGGCGTACTCGCGACCGTAGGGTCGCAGATACCCTAGTCGGGATTCAGTCCCGTCAGCCTCACGATCAGGAGGGCTTGTTCTATGCCCTCCGTTGTCCACATTTTCTGTGGATAACCCTGTGTTCAATATCAAGGATTCACCGGAAACAGCCGGAGCCGGACAGGTTTGCCTGCAAAACAGGCAGGCTCCAGTTGGCGATCGTGGGTCCCGCTGCGAATTCTGAAGGGGGCCTAAGGGGAGTATTGGCGGCCCATCGGGGCGGCCTGCAACCCAACAGGAGCTTCCATCATGAGATTTCGATCCGCTTTAAAACCGTCGCGCCGGCAGAGCGCAATCATGCTGCGCCATGAACGGGCGCTTGAGGTCTGGCACCGGGACGAGGAGGACGACCTGCCGCGGTTCACCGCCGCCTTCCGGCTTTCCGGAGCGGACGCCGACCTGTTTCTCGCCATGCTGAGTCTGATTATGGAAACGCTGCAGCAACGGGTGGCGTGCAGGAACTTCGCCATCGAATTCCAGAGCCATACGGAGCACGACATCGTGTGGCTGCGAAGTTCGCGGCAACGGCGCCGGATTTTCGAGCGCTGCGCCTGTTTTGTCCGGCGGGCGCTCGCGGGACGGCTTTCCCTGGATGCCATCAACGCCATTCTGGGCGAATACATCGCGTCCCTGTCCTGTCAGCCGTTTTCCGCGGCCATCGTGGTGATGGCGCTGGTCGGATGCGATGGGGCGAGGTCTTTGTGTTACCGCACACTTTCCGGGCGCGAGGCGTTGCGCGACCTGCTGAAGCGCGAGAACGCAAGCTCCCCGCCCACCGTCTGGAGCAACGGGTACTGGCAGGACAGGCTCATTCCGTCCGAAGAGATGGTTGCCTCGCCGCTACGTTATGGCTCAATCCTGGCACCGCGCGATGCGCTCGTCCGTGGCGTGCCGGAAAAAAGCTAGACCCGGGCGGGACCCGTCCGCCCGGCGGTTACCCCGTCAGGCGGACGGTCCGGTCCCCGATTCAGCGTCCCGCCGACGGACCGGGCGCGCCATAGCGCCGCTCAAGGTCTGCCTTGACAGCCCCGAGCGTCGCGGGCACGAAATGCAGGTCAAGCTGCGCGCCGCAGGTGATGAGTTCGGTGATCGAGACATAGCCCATCTCGGCACACTCGAGGTCCCCATGCAGCATGCCGTAACCCGACGCCTGGCTTACCCCGTCCTCGACGTCCTTCTCGCAGATGTACCAGTGGCAATCACCGAGAAAATAGTGCAGGTACATGACGGTCTGGTCGCCCGCGCCGCTCTGGGCATAGGTCGCGGGCATGTTTTCGATCAGCGTTCCGAGTTCCAGGAATTTCCCAAGAAAAAAATCCCCGTCGCTGCCGCGGGTGCCCTCCGCCATCGCGCCGATCTGCGACGCGGACAGGAATGGGCGGATCAGGTCCATTTTCATGGCTGCGCGAAGTCTTGCCGAGGGCTCCATGGTCTGCTCCTCAACTGGGGGATGAAGGTGAATTGCCGGCAGGAGTGCCCG
Source organism: Pseudomonadota bacterium (assembly GCA_021785795.1). The sequence continues at coordinate 2,109 of JAJYEK010000160.1, read as the reverse complement.
CGTCCATCCAGGGAGGCAGCCCCGCCAGGACGCAGGCGTCGATCGAGGCGTATCCCCGCGCATCGGCTGGCACATCAACGAGACGCACCCCCTCGGGGCGCCCGTCTTCCCATGTCGCCATGAATTCCTCCGCGGATTGCACATCGGGAAAGGTCGCCGCCGCGCTTTGTCCGCATGGATCGATGTTCGACCAGAAACCGAGCCCCATGCAGGAGCCAAGATAAATCCCGTGCTGATCATGGTAAATCACCAGCGCCATGGCGGTCTCCTTATGGAGCAGGATGCGTTGCTTTTTCCAGCGCATCGAAGAATGCGAGGAACGCGGCTGCCTCGAGCGCCGGGTCGGTCCGGATGGATTCAAGCGGTACGCTCGCGAGGTCGCCGTTGCTGTCCACCCATTCGAACCAGGGGGTGTGGAGCAGTTCGATGTCTTCGTCGCGCTCCTCTGCGCGCAGTTCAAGGGTGGTGATCATCTCAGCGGAAATTTCCTCCGCGGCTGCGCGAAACGCGCGCCCCGCATGGACGACCGATACTGTTCCACACAGACGCAGGATGTATTCCTCCCCCGTGCGCTCGTCGACGACCTCCAGCAGGTCGATGGAGGAATCGGCGCTCTCCATGCGCAGCGCGCAGGCAAGCCGCACGTCCGAGATGCGTGCTGCGTCCGGCAGCGCGTAACGCTGCAGGTCGATACTGTAAGCGCGGCGGGCGCTGATTGCGGATGCGTTCATGCGAGGTCCTCCGTCCAGGTCGCCCCGTCGAGATCGGTGAGCGTGAAGCGCAGCACCGTGGCGGCGAGGCCGCGTTCGTGCGCCGCGCTCATCGCCCCCTGTTCGCTCGAGAAGACCTGCGGGAGGCCCGTATCGTCCCCGATCAGGTGTTCGTCGGGGTCCTCGAGGACATACCCGGTGTCGGGATGCGCAGAGCGGTCCGCGGCAAGACAGTCGCACAGACAGAGTATGCCGTACCCGCGGCGGTGCAGCGCGCGGATGCGTTGACGGACGACGGGGTTCGAAACGTTCATGACGGGTTCCTGTTCAGTGCGGGGTGAGCGCGGGGAGGTCTTCTTCCGCGGGTCCTGCCGGCGCGCGCGGCTCGAAGTCCGCGCGAAGCTCCGGCATCTCCTCGATCAGCCCGGTTGCCACGGCATTGGCGTGCTGCTGTCCGAGGTATTGCGTTGCCTTGAGCGCCTGTGACACGGCATGCTCGAGGCCGTCTTCCGTGTTGATGCGCTTTGCCCAGGTGGCCGCGTAGAGCGCGAACTGCCCGTCCTGCAGTGAGGCATCCTCCGGATTCTCGCCCGTGAAGCTGATGCCCCATTCGAGGGACAGGATCCAGGCGGTGATCTCGGCGACGACCTCTTCGGCGGCATACTCGGGGTCAACGAAGGTTTTGCCGTAAGTCCGCGCGAGGCGCGAAGGATGCCCGCTCGCGTGCGCGAGCTCGTGAAGCCGCGTTGATTCGAAATGCGCATCGGACAGGAACGCATCGCGCGGCGGCGTGATGATCTGGTCGGACGGAACGTGATAGAACGCGCGGTCCTGCGGGGATTCCTTCATCGAAACCCCCATGACCGAGGCGACCGCCTCGATGACCCGGCTTTGCCTGGCGCTTTGCATGGCGTCATTCGCCTGCGCATCCCCGGGCATCGCCGGAACAAGCGTCGGGATGCCGTCGATCTGCGCGGCGTTGAATACCTTGACTACCTTGAACAGGAGAAACGACCTCTTCTTTTCGGAGCCCTCCCCCGCGGGGAGTCCGGAAGGCGCGTCCGGGCTGCTTTCGGTCTCGTTTTTGTCGGCGCGGACCGTCACCGGGAGATAGATGGATGTGCCGTGTTCGCCCGCCCGGACCTGCCAGCCGTTCTGGGCCGCCTGCCGGTAACCGATCCAGCGCGGATCGTCGTAACCCGTCAGTGCCGCGGACAAGGCGAGGTCGAAGCTGTTCATTCCGTGGTACTGGCGCCCGGTGACCGGATTGTAGGGCGCGCCGGAACCGTAGCCCGTCTTCCAGGGGCGTCGCCAAGGGGGGAGGCTGTCCTGCTCAAGCAGCGCACGTACCCGTGCGGTCATCTGCTGAATGACCTGTTTTCTGGAAATCATGGGAGCG
>JAJYEK010000159.1 GCA_021785795.1 Pseudomonadota bacterium | reverse complement strand
TGCTGACTGCCGCAATACCCGAGGAATGGTTTTTTCGCGCGTACCTGCTTGTCCGGGCAGGCGACGACTGGCGTGCCAACATTGCCGTATCGGTTTTCTTTGGCTTCATGCACGGGATCACGTGGGGCTGGGTAGCCGGCACTCTTGTGTTCGTTCCTTCGCTCTTTTACGGCTGGCTTTATCAGCGGACCCGCGATGTCACGCTGCTCGCACTGGTACATGCATTGTCGAATCTGGTATTCGTTATCTACCTTTCCGCTCCCTTAAACAGCTGGCTCGTAGGGCACGGCATCGCCTGACACGACATATCCGGCAGCAAGGATATCGGCCCGATTCTGACGGAATCGGTCCACAGTGAAACGCCGCGCGCGGACCCTGCGGGCAAATAGCTTGTCAGCGTTTACCGCAACGACTGTGGGCCAAGCTTGACGATCCACCGTACATCTGTTGCAATGGAAAAAATACCCAATATCGGCTCGAGATGGCGCCATATGTGGCGCCATCATCGAACCGAAAATACAGCCTTCACAGAACCAACGACCACTATACCGTCATAAAATCATGAAACTTTTTTTAATCGCAGTAACGTTGCTTGTCGCAACGGCGGGCATGATTACTCCAGCGGCCGCAAAGGAGTCCAGAATGCCGGCCGCACCGGCGCTTTACAAGCGTGGTTACCTGATCCAGCCCGGGGATATTCTGACCATCTCCGTGTGGAAGGAAAAGGATCTTCAGGGCGATGCACTGGTGCTGCCGGATGGCACAATTTCATTTCCATTGACCGGCGAGATACAAGCTAGCGGCAAAACCGTGTCCCAGGTGAGAAACGAAGTCGCAGATCGACTTAGCAAGTACATGCCTTCGCCGGTAGTGACCGTAGCTGTCAAGCAGATCCAAGGCAACGCGATCTACGTAATCGGCCAGGTAAACAAACCGGGCGCGTACGTCGCCAACTCCTACATTGATGTGGTGCAGGCGCTGAGTCTTGCGGGGGGCATGACTCCGTTCGCTTCGGACAACAGCATCAAGATCCTGCGTCGAGTGGACGGACGTGAAACAGCAATCCCGTTCAAGTACGGCCAAGTGGAGGATGGCGAACACCTCCAGCAAAACATCGTCCTTCACGCAGGCGATGTGGTAATCGTCCCCTGACGTCACGTTGCGGCCGCGGTTCATGACACCGGAGATACGTCCGCGGCGAGCCAGAAGTGTGAGCAGGTCGCCCAAGATGGGCGGAACGCCGCACCCCGAGCCTTCCGGCACCAGCACATTGAATCCGATGGCCCTGCGACACCTTCTGCCTGTTCTGACACTGTGCTGCATCGGTTTTTTGGTGCCCAGTCCCGCCCGCGCCACCGAGTGGTATACCCAACCATCGCTCAAGTTCAGTACGCAGTCCGACAACAACCTGCTCCTGACACCGGTGAATCACTCCACCACCACGGAGGCGACGGTAGCGCCGACGATCGATTTCGGTGCGGCACAATCAAACTGGAATATCGACGGCAACGCCACGTGGCGTGGGCACCGCTACTGGGGGCAAAGTGGCCTTAACGGCAACGATCAGGTCTACAACCTGTCGTCCCTTTACCGTACCGCACGCACTACCTGGCAACTTACTGCTGGATACGCCAAGGAAAAAGTGACGGCCAATACCCAGTTTGTCCCGGACATCGGTCTGGTTTCGGCAGTCACACCACGCATCACCCGTACCGCTAATCCCTCCCTGACCTGGCAGTTATCCCAACGCACGCAACTGCTCCTCAATTACCAGACCAGCGTAGTTACCTATAACGCGGCAGGCACAAGCCTCGTGAACTACAGCACACGTGATGGTTCGGCGGCCTTGCAGTATCAATGGTCCCACAGAGATCAGCTGACCGCCACGCTGGGCGAAAGTTACTTCAATGTCCCCCAGCTATCGCAGTCTGAGATAGGGCAACCGGCGTACTCGGAGATTGTTAACAACCAGCCTGTCCTGGTGCCCAACCCTGAGGTGCATAGCAACACGTCCACCACGGACAGCGCACAGTTGGGATGGTCTCATATGTTTTCTCAGAGTCTGAGCGGCAACATTGCTGTCGGTGCCACACGGACCGACGCGGCGATCGGCATCCAGACCTGTACCGGAACCACGCCAGCTTTGTACTACTTCGTCAATAACCAGATCATAGGTATCGCGACCTGCACCCAAACCGCGGATAACGTATTCTCGGAAACCAGCAGCGGCTACCTCTATAGCGCTGGGCTACAGAAACAGTTCCAGCTCACCCAGCTTACGCTGTCGCTTAGTCGCCAGATCACGCCGAGCGGTATCGGCGCCGAAGTGCGGATGGATGCCGCAACTCTTGGAATAAGCCGTACGTTTTCTGCACGCCTGACGGGCAGTGCAAATTTGGCATCCTATCGTATCCGTTCGATTTCAAGCCAGTCCCCTCCCCTGACAGATCGCAACCTGATTCAAGGCTCACTCGATCTGATCTGGCAATGGACACGCCAACTCGCAGTCGAGGGTGAGTACCGCTATGTAACGCAGAAATTCCTGAGTAACAATGTTGGCGCACAGGACAATATGGTCTATCTGTCTCTCGACTACATGTGGCGCCGGCACTTTATTTCCAGATAAATATCAACGGCTTGTATGCAATCATGCAAACGGTTCGGCTGCATTTTTGGAAAGCGCCGGAGGACTGCTAGAATGACCAAAATAGTAGATAGCTCCTGCTGCCCTTTGACAGCGCCACACTAAAACAGACTATATATATTAGTAATAATACGCATCAACGGACAAAGCGTTCCTGGCGCATTCTAGTGTCAAACGATGGTGAGAGGACAAGACGTGCGTCAGATTTGGTTGTGGACCACCTGCCACAGCGCTGCGGTACGCTTCATTGCTGGGCAGGGAAACGTGCGCGCGGCGTGATCATGTGCGGAATAGGGTAAGATCAGCAGCGACTCCGGTGATTGTGTGCCGCAGAGGCGAGCATGAAGACCCGCTGATCATTTCCTTGCAGGTTCGGCTCTGCTTATTGAAAGGATGTACCGGAACCGTGCCACGTTTTCCAGGGCGTGTCTCAACCGCAGTCGTACCATGCAATTGGAGCGGCAAAACCCGAGTTGGCCAGTGAACTCTGGACAAAGTACACAGGCAAGTCGCGTCGGACAGCACTTCCCGATGCTGGGAGCAAAGGGCAGCATAATGTCTGCAATTACGAATGGGTCAACCGCATGAACGAAGAAGCTCTTGAACCAACTAAAGAACTTTCGGATTATCTAGATACTCTGCACCGGCGACGGAAGGGGATCACAACAGTCTTCACTGTCCTGTTCCTGTTTAGCCTGGTCGTGATATACCTGATACCGCCATCATACCGCTCGTCCGCTACAATTCTGATCCAGCAGCAGGAAATTCCCCGCCATCTTATCCGGTCCACCGTCAACACCTACGCCTGGGAGCGCATCCAGACCATCAGCCAAAGGGTGATGACACGGCCCAATCTGATGCGCCTGATTAACCGCTTCGACCTGTACCCAACCAAGCGCAGAATCGATACCACCGAAGAGCTAGTCAAGCGCATGCGGGACGATATCGAGCTCAAGGCCATCACCGCCAAGGTGATTGACCCAGCCACGGGTCAGCCACGACCTGCAACCATCGCCTTTAAGTTATCCTACTATGGACAGTCGCCGACTGTCGCACAGAAGGTCGACAGCGAGCTGACCACGCTCTATTTGAATGAAAACATAAAAAGCCGTACTAAACAGGCAACAAATACCTTCAAATTCGTGTCAACGCAGACGCAGAAGTTGCAGGCTCACATTAATAAGCTTGAAGGTCAGATTGCAACGTTCAAGGAGAAACACCTCCACAGCCTGCCGGATCTGGAACAGCTTAATCTGGAACTTCTTGACCGAAACGAAAACGATCTGACCGACACCGCCAACAATCTGCGATCGCTCCAGGACCGCAAGACTTTTCTTTTTGGCCAGCTTGCTCAGATCAACCCGAATATTCCAGTTACCAACTCCGAAGGGCTGCCTGTCCTTGACCCCAAGAGCAAAATCGAGGAACTCGAAACCGAGTATGCGACTAAGCGTGCCGAATTCTATCCAGACTATCCGGATGTTGTCCGCCTCAAACAGGAAATCGATGGCATGAAGAAGCAGATCGGCGGAGTGTCGGACAGGCGCGCGGACATAAAGGAGCTCGGAGCACTGAAGTCGGAACTTGCGGCGAAACGTGCAAAGTTCTCGGACAACTATCCCGATGTGGTAAGGCTGAGGACAGAAATCGCTGCACTGGAAACACAGATAAGGAAAGAGGCATCTGAGCCGGATTTGCCGGCTCTAAAACCCCAGAACCCTGCGTATCTAGAAATCAACGCAGACCTCCAGGGCGTCAACACCCAGATTGCGGCAGCGACCAAACAGCGTGACGAAATTAAGGACAAAATCACCCAATATGAAACATACATCGCGCAAACCCCCATGGTTCAGCGCGAATACCGGAACTTGAAACGGGACTACCAGAATTCCCAGCTGTTATACACGGACCTCAGGACCAAGGAAATGGCCGCCAAGATCGGCCAGCAGATGGAGAAGGATCGAGAGGGTGAGCGACTCACGCTGATTGACCCGCCTAACCTGCCGCAGCGGGTGGCTAAACCCAATCGCATTGCGCTCGCGATTCTTAGCTTCTTCCTGTCTATAGGAGGAGGCATCGCCTATGCCGGCACGCTGGAGAGCATGGACAAGTCTGTACATAACCCCCGCCGGCTGGCGGCAATATTGGGAGAAGCCCCGCTGTCGGTAATCCCGTATATTGAAAACAGCGCTGACAAGGCACGACAACGACAAGCCAAGCGTCTTAAGCTGACATCGCTCCTAGTGGCCTTAATCATTGCCATACTGCTGGCCCAGTTTCTTTGGATTCCGTGGGACGTTCTGTGGTTTAAGGGAATGCATTTTCTGTCGGCACGCTTGTAAGCGAGGACCAGGCGGCTGCAGCAATCACACCGATAGTATTTCCGGCCGGGAAATCGCACAACCAGATAACATGACGGATCAGTCAACATAGTGTAGGCGCGGATCGTCACCACGGGATTTCCCGTCTGGCATTCGGCGGCAACCATGCAATCCGAGGTCATCGAGTATGGAACGCATTAAAGAGGCATTGGAGAGGGCACGCGAGGAGCGTTTCAAGATCGGAGACACAGGCGTGATGCGTGATGCCCCAGGGCCAGCTCCAGCCGCTGCCCAGATCATGTACACCCACACTCGCACAGAGGAAGTGCCGATAAATGTGCTGCGCGACATGCGCGTCATTGCCGCCGTCGACTCCGCCGGATTCACAGATGCCTACGGGATTCTGCGCACTCAGGTGCTACAGCGGCTGCGTGATAAAAAGTGGAACGCGCTTGCTGTCACCAGTCCAGGAACCGCAGAAGGAAAGACACTCACCGCAATCAATCTTGCTATCAGTCTGGCGCGAGAGGTCGACTACACGGTACTTCTGGTTGATGCAGACCTACGCGATCCGGCGGTACACACTTATTTCGGTATTCACCCCGAAAAGGGCCTGAGCGACTATCTGCTGAATGACACCCCGCTGTCGGAATTGCTTGTTCATCCATCAGGTATCGGACGTTTCGTTGTTCTTCCTGGTGGGCAACGACTTGATAATTCCTCCGAAATGCTAAATTCGCCGAAGATGGTACGCCTGGTCGATGAACTGAAGGCCCGGTACAGCTCGCGCATCGTACTATTTGATCTGCCCCCCCTGTTGTCGACGGCTGACGCCCTCGCCTTCTCACCTTACGTCGATGCGGCACTTCTTGTAGTCGAGGAAGGTGTGACTCCAGCCTCTGAAATCCAGCGCGCGGCGGAGCTGCTGTCCCAAAATACCCAGATCATCGGGACCGTATTGAACAAGGCAAAAGGCGTAAAGTCACAGAACCGCGATACCGTAGACCAATCCGGTGTAGGCTCGGCACGTGGGCTCGGTGCCCTTGGAAACAAGCTGCTCGGGCTTGCCAAACGCGTTACAGCAAAGACAAAGAAGGGTAGATAAGTGGACGGTGCGACCACTAAGGCAATGCACTGTAACGCCACTGGCCGTGGGTCTGTATTATTCACGTCGGGAGCAGGGCGTGGAATGGTTTTGGGAGCTAGCTTTCCTGACACGCTGACCCTAAGACGGCGCAGGTGGGCAACCTTCCCGACTGCCACACTTGGTATGAACTAACGGCAGGACGCGCACCGGACACCACAGACCTGACCGATTGATCCGGAGGCACGTTAACGCCATGTACACAAAATTCTACGGACTGCGGGAGAAGCCGTTCTCTCTCCTGCCTGATCCAAGCTTTCTTTATCCGAGCCCGAAACACCGTATGGCGCTCATGCTACTGGAATACAGCCTCATGAATCAGGCCGGTTTCAGCGTCATCACCGGCGAGATCGGCACGGGGAAAACTACCCTGATACGCCAACTCCTGGGGCAACTCGATCGCGACGTCACGGTAGGTCTGATCTCAAACACCCACAGCTCCTTGGGTGAATTGCTGCAGTGGATTCTCATGGCTTTTAACCTGGAGTACACCGGCAAAGACAAGATTACCCTTTACCAGACGTTTATTGATTTTCTGATCAGAGAGTATGCCCGTAAACGCCGCACGGTACTCATTATCGACGAGGCCCAGAACATGGCCGCGGATACGCTCGAAGAACTGCGCATGCTGTCAAATGTGAATGCTGACAAGGATCAGGTACTGCAGGTGTTCCTGGTCGGTCAAGCCGGGTTACGCGACCTGTTACGCCGACCTGACCTTGAGCAGTTTGCCCAGCGTATTTCAGTGGACTACCATCTGGAGCCGCTGAATCTCCAGGAAACTCGGGACTATGTTCGTCATCGACTCATAACAGCCGGCGGCAACCCGGATCTCTTTGATGAACCCGCTCTGGAGGCTGTATTCCGCAACACACGGGGCGTGCCACGTCTCATCAACCTTCTCTGCGATACCGTGCTTGTTTTCGGATATGCCGAGCAGGCAAAACTGGTCACTGCAAATCTAGTGGATGAGGCTGCCAATGAGAAACGCAAGGGCGGTCTGTTCCCGCAAGGCATACAGACCGCAGGGCACCTATCTGCAGCATCGGATACGTCCACCACTGCAACCACACAACTGGACGGAACGGATCCGAGCCAGAAAAGCAGCCGGAACGCTGGTTCATAAGCGCTCCATAAACTGCATTCTTCCTTTGCCCCGCCGTCATCGTCACACTCCGCGCTCCGACCACTGCGCTGGAATGAGAATCAATCATCGATGCGCTGACAGAACGGCAGCGCTACTGGCTTGAGCACCTGCACCGTGCGGGTGCCTACGGGCAGACGCTCACGGCCTATGCCAGGAAGGAGAGAATTTCGCTGTACGGTCCCTACGAGGCAAGTTCGCAGCTTGCGCACCGCGGGTTTGTGGGTGCTCAGGCAGCAGGGCACAAGCAGCGCGCTTTTTCGGCCTTCGTCCCCGTGCGTCTGGCTCCTGCTCCCGATGCATCCTGCCGGATCCGCCAAGGAGGACCGGTCGGGCTGGTCCGGGTTCTTAGCACCAGAAGGAGCGCGGGCTCGGGGGTTCAGTGTGGCGCTCATCATCTCTGACGCCTGTATGGGGCTTATCGAAACGCTCGCCGGGCACTATCCGCACGCATGCTGGCAGCGCTGTGCAGTGCACTTTTACCGCAATGCGCTTTCCCAGGTGCCGCGATCGAAAATGCGTGCGGTCGCCCCCCATGGTCAAGGCCACCCATGCCGCCGAGGACCGCTTTGCCGCGATGGCCACCGTCTCGCGCGTGGTGGAGAAACTCAAGGATTTGAAGCTGCCTAAGGCCGAAACCGCGCATCGTGCTCAGTTGCCCGTACACCGTCGCCTACTACGCGTTTCCGGATACGCATTGGCTCAGCATCTGCACCAACAACCGCATGGAACGTCTCATGCGCGATACCCGCCGGCGCACCTGGGTGGTCGGCGCCTTCCCCGATGGGCAGTCCACGCTCATGAGTTATGCTCGAAAGTTGTGTATGACCTGAAATGAGAAGGCGGCGTATTCTGATGGTCGACCAAGATCATCACCTTGCAACAAGGAATGAATACGCCGCATGAAGAACGATAAGGTAGTCACGCTTAAAGATCCAGGGGTTCCGGGCGAAGTCCGGGATGCCTTGACCGAGGTGTTGCGCCAAGGAGCCCAGCAGTTGCTCTCGCAGGCCATCGAAACGGAAGTGGCAGAGTTTCTCGACCAGTATCGCGAGTTCACCGATGACGCCGGCCGCAGAAGAATGGTGCGCAACGGCCACCTGCCGGGGCGCACCATCCAGACCGGCATCGGTGAAGTGCCGGTCAAAGCACCCCGCGTGCGCGACCGCGAAGGCTTGATCCGCTTCACTTCATCGATCCTGCCGCCGTATCTGCGCCGAACCAAGACGATCGAGGAGCTGCTGCCGTGGCTTTATCTCAAGGGGATCTCCACCGGGGATTTCGGCGAGGCGCTGGCAGCCCTCCTCGGGCGCGATGCGCCAGGACTATCCGCCGGCACGGTGAGCCGGCTGAAGGCCGCCT
>JAJYEK010000158.1 GCA_021785795.1 Pseudomonadota bacterium | reverse complement strand
TAACTGCTGGTGCAGTTGGTCGCCAGCACATTGCTATCCAGATTTGCCGTAGTCGGACAGGTCAGTGCCGCGTTAAAAGGGGCGACCATTCCGTTGTAGGGAATGTAGCCAATTTCATACATATTGCCTCCGCTTACGGCCTGCATGCCGGCGAGCCAGGGCATGCCGGTATAGCCACTAAGGGGATCCGTCGCGGTCGGAGTAGGCAAATTCAGCTGGGCTAACGACAGCCCGGTGCCCTCGGGCAGCACGAAATAGAATGAAGACAGTGTATAGGTGTTGGTCGTAAACGAAGTGCCGCTCGGTTGCGCGACTGAAATAGACAGGACCGAAGCCACGCCAAGGGCGGGGAGTGTGCCGTTGAAGAAATTGTTCTGGCCGCGGCCGGGCGCGTAAGACAATGTCCCGTTGGTTGTGTTCAAAGACATGGGTGCCCCGACCAATGCCTGATTCAGGTTCGCTCCGGGCAGGGACCAGATGTTCGGGACGGAGCCGGATCCTCCACTGTAGCTGTATGTGAAGCCGGCGGCTTGAGATACGTTGAGTTGCGGATTCGGGGTTGAAACGGGGGTCAGCGTAAACGTGCCATTCCCTGCCGGGCCGGCGCCTCCGTTTTCAAGCCACGCGCCGTACGCCACGGAACCGGCTGGCGGAACAGGAAACGGCTCCCCGTATGGCAGTTCGGCATACGCGGCATCCACTGCGGTACTGGCGGCCACAGGCTGATAAGCATCCGATTTGTATGCCTGAATGCACACTTCGTTGGTACCGCCTCCAGTCTGAGTGAGGTAGGACGAAATGCCGAAAGTAGTCGGTGCCGATCCGGGCCCGATCAAGGTGGCGCCGACCGGGCAGACAGGCGCCCAGCCCAGCAACCGTACATTGGTTGCTGCCAGAGAGAATTCCTCGTTCAGGGTATTCGGCGAACCCGAAGGCACAAAGCCATAAGCCCAGCCGGCTCCAGCAGAGGGATACGCCACGACAAGGTAGCCCAGGGCTCCCGGGGCCACGGCCATAACTGCAGGGGCATAAGCCCCTCCAGAATAGGCAGCATCCGCGATGCCGGTATCCGCTGCCAGAACCTGGCCTGACGTCAGGCCAAGAAGCTGCAAATCGGTACTGCCCGGCGCCACGTAGCCTGTCTGAACCAGCTGCGTGCCAGAGGGCGGGCTCCAGGACATGCCGGACAGCGCAGCTGTAATCGACTGGCCCACCTCTGCATAAACAGCGGACGGTATGGAGGTCGTTGACGCATACGCGCCAAAACCGGCCTGTTGTAACGCCGCCGTAGAGAACGTGCCGACAGGGAAAACATACAAGCCAATCACGGCCTGGTTGCCGTTAACAGGCTCCATCCAGGCTTCGAGCGTCTGCCCAAAGGGCGTGGTAGGAGAAAATGAAGAAGGCAGTAGTCCGGCAGCGGTAAGATCGCTCACTTGTATATAGCTGCCATTACCTGCGTATCCGTTCAAGCCGGACACATAGGTCAGGCTGGCTTGAAAAAAAGCGGCCTCCTGTTGTGCGGCCTGGGCGAGCATGCGCGCCCGCTGCGAATTGTCGTGGATGGCCTGCGTAGTGTCAAACTGAGACAGCACCAGCGACAGCAGCAAGCTCAGGAACACCAGAATTCCGGCTAACGCAGCCATTTTAACCTCCGAGATGAATAACCGTGTAATTGCTGTTCTTGACGCTATCTGTTGGAACGCCGGGGTCGCCGTCGGTCGTAAACGACCAGGCCTGTCGGGTAGCGCCAGCACCAAGCGACATGGTATAGAACGTGTCCGCTACTTGATCGCCGGCCAACAGGATGTATGTGTTGACGGTATAGGGCAGGGAGAACCCGTTGTTCTCCCAGCCCTCTGTTCCCGCGCTCCAGGCCAGGGTGTATTGAAGGCCGCCCGGCAACACGAACAGGTAGGTCCCGTAGAGGTAGCCTACAGCCCCTGCCCAGTCCTGGCTGGCCCAGTTTGTCACAGAGGTGGACTCTCCGTCAGAGCCGCTATTTCCAGGGTTATAGCCCAGGCCGTCCTGCAAATTCTCGGTTTCACAGGCTGTGCCTGTGCAGCTGACCGTGTAGCCAGCAGGGGCGGATGCACCATACGGGGTATATAGCGTGCAGCCGATACCAGAGGCTTGGCAGGCGGAACTGAAGGAAAACCCATTAGCCTGTATCGCGGTGTAGGCAGACTTCGGCATAGGCAGGCAAACAGGCACTGCAGCCATTGTCGGTATAGCATTGCCCGCCGTGAAGAATGGGCCGACGGCGGAGGCGGAGCCGGAAATCCCGAGCGACAGATCGAGCGGAGAGGTTGCTCCGTACAATGGGGTCAGCCCGCTGGTCGGGCAAATAGCCGACCAGCCTGCGGAAGTCAGGCTCTCGGATATGGTTTCCGCCGCCTGGCTGCTTGCCTCGGCCGTATTCAGCTGCAGATACCAGACCCAGTAGCCCTCCGCCTCGTTCAACGAATCCGATGCCAGGCCTCCAAACTGGTAGGGGGCGTAAATGGCGGGTAGGCTGGCAACAGGGTAAGGGACCCCGCTTAGCGGAAAAAAGGCGGACAAGGGGGACCAGGCACCGTTGCCAGAAACAGGGGACGCCTGCCCCGGTACAACGAGTGCCGTCTGCGCTGTAGCAGGAGGAAGAATCGCGGCATTCACTGCGTTGTAGCTGTAGCCCTGCACTGTTCCGTTAGACAGCTGTGCGATATCCGAAGCAACCTCACCCCACCACGCTTGTGCGGTGACCGGATCGGATAGCCCAAATTCAGCAAGAAGCTGTGCTGTTGTCACCCCTTGCAAAGAGCCTGCCGCCGCCGGAGCGACGAACCATGACTGGGGCTGTCCGTTTGGCAGCGCAACATAGCCGCCCAGTGTTTCGCCCAAGGCGTCTACGGCCCGGGAGGCGGGCAGGCCCAGGGTGGTTGCTGATAAAGGCTGCACAGAAAAGGCCGAGCTTGTTGCCATGTTGGCTGACACATAGGCATCGAGCGCACGAGTCATGGTCAGCAGGGATTGAGCCTCGGCCATGGCGAGCTGGCTGCGGGCCTGCTGATGTACCTCTGACTCCTGCACGACATAATAGCCGGTCAGGGCCATCAGAGAGAGCAATGCCGCTACCAGGAATGCAACCAGATCGTCCATTATTTATCAGTCAGGTTAGGTTAAACACGAAAACAAGTTCCGTGTTGGCCGTGCCGCAGCCAACGGCGATCTGGGCCGGAGTGGGCGTACTCCCTGGGATGCCTACTGCGTTGAATACGCCGCCCTGCCCGGCGTAAACGGCGTATAACGAAGAGCCCAGGGCCTGTACGACTTGCTGACAGCTTGCTCGGGGCAGGGCTGTGCCGAGGTCAGCCACAGCAAACTGGTTAGCCGCCAACGCTACCCCAGGGTAGTTCAGAGCTAGTGCCGGATCCGCATAACCTACGACTTGCAAGGCGTTCCCCCAGGCCTCGACCAGTGTACCGGTCGTATTGAGCGTGGCGGACCCAGGTGCAGGCGCCCCCCACAAACTGGAGAGCTCGGAAAAATCCGCCACCGGAAGATAACCGAGGTTTTGCGTGCTCGTCACAGAGGCATACCGGGTATCAAGTACGTGCGCAATCAACCGGATATCTGTCGCGGTTTGCGCTGTTCTGTGGGAGGCTACTCCCTGCCACGCAAGCGTGCCGACACCTGCCAGGAGGCCCAGCACCAGGAGTGAAGCAATGACTCTACCGACTACACTGTCCATGTGGCACCTGCTTAGTGAAAGGCGTGGCTCATTTGTGCGCCGAGCTGGTTGACCCCTGCCGTGAAGATACCGAAATACAGATAAATTCCGGTCTGGGCCGCCACGCTAATCTTGCGCGCGGTCCGCTGAACGCGGACCTCCATATCGTCCAGCCAGTGGTCCCGCATGGCCAGCAAGCGAGCTTCGAAGCCTGCAAAACCCGCAAAGCCCGCAATGTCGTCAATCACAGACGGCGAGGGGAACTCGAACTTATCACCGACATCGGGTCGAGACAGATCAAGCCGCCCAGGCCCGGCATATAGCAGGGCATCAGCCAGGCTGAAACCATTGCGCATCAGTGTACGCACCCGGACAAGCCGTTCCGCGAGCCACGGCGTACCCTGGTTGGCATGCATCTCGAGAATGTGGGTGTCGGGTACGCCGACTTTCAGCAGTCCGGCAAACGCACCGAGCCAGATTGCACCCTGCAGATCCCGGTACAGGCCCATACCCGGAATATAGCGTTCGGCCCACAGCCGGCCGGGGCCCGTCCAGTGAGGCAGCAGCCAGCGGGCGAGAATAAACAGGCAGGCCACGCCTACTAGCTGAACGACGAGGGCGGTGGGCGACACAAGGCGGGTACTCTGATAAATCAGCGCCGCGGTGCCCTGCCACTTGGAAACGGGCAGTGAGCCGGCCAGCGCCGGCACTACCTGGTGCGCAATGATATAGAGCGTAGCGAACAGCACGGACAGGTAAACCGCGGGAGCGGTGAATGCGGAACGGATGGACACCCTGATACGGCGAATCCGGTCTTCCAGGGAAAGCACGTCGCGACAAGCGTCGACTAGCTTTCCGCTCCGCTCTCCGGTGGCCAACATCAGATACTGAGAGGCGGTCAAATGTGGGCGGAGGGCATCGGCAGCAGAGTGGCCGCCCTGCAGGCTGGAGGCAATTGCGAGCAATGCAGGCCAATCTCGTTTAAACCGCCCGCGTTTCTGCAATCGGGTCAGGAACCGGTGTACCACAACCTGGAGATCAATTCCCGCCCCAACCTGTACTTCGAGCGTAGAAAACAGCGCTGCGAGGCAGGGGCGGGATAACTTGCGTGGTCCCTGCCCAAAACGGAGGTTTAGCATCTTACAGGTCTTTCTCAGGCGTAACGATTGCCGATACCCGACGAACTTCGTAGGGACTGGCTTCTCCGGCGAACACCCGGGCCATGGCGTTCCGCAGTAGCGATCCGGTGAAGTCTTCGCGCGCTCGCATGGACTGACGGGCAATATCCGTACCTTCGATATTTGCCCTGCGCATGAACTCGGCATCTGTGCGCACTACTTCGCCTACTGCCGTACGCCCTACGGTGCCGTCCTCATCACAGTGCGAGCACCCGGGTCCTTTATCAAAAACCGCGTGCATATCTCCCCAGGCCTCCAGTTTGGCCACAAGCCGGGGATCGGCCCGATCTACGTCGAAGGGCACCTTGCACACAGGGCAGAGCTTTGGCAGCAGCCGTTGAGCCACAAGGCCGACGATCAGTTTATGGTCACAGGTGATCTTGCGGGACAGGCGAACCGGGTCCATCAGTTCAAGCCGGTCCAGCGCAATATACGGATCGCCGGCGTGCAACGTTCCGAGAACAAGGTGCCCGGTCATGGCCGCATTTAGCGCGGATAGCGCCGACCCGGCACCGCGAACCTCGCCCAGTAGCATCACATCCGGGTCCATGCGCAGGGCCGTCCGCAGCCGTTCAGAAAAGGCCTCCGCAGTTTCTTCTTCGCTAGGCGCGTTGGTGATCGCCATCTGGATCGCCCACGGCATCGGGTACTCGATGGGGTCCTCGATCGTAATCTGGCGCATGGACGGGAAGGTTTCCGCGTGGTATTTCAGCATTTCGTGGATCAGGGTGGTCTTTCCGGACCCTGTTGGGCCGGTGACCAGAATAATTCCGGCCGGTGTCTCCATCATGTCGCGCAACGCCTGCACCTGAGCCTGGGTATAGCCTAGATCGTCAAGGTCGTTGGGGGAGTCCGGACCGGCGGGGTAAGCCAGCTTCGCCAGCTGGCCTGAAGTTGCTGAGCGGTGCAGTGAGCGATATTGCAGCCGGCCGATCACAAAGCCGCCGCCCTTTTCTGCCGGATAGGCAGGGCCCCGGACAAGCCGAATGCCTGTCAGACTCGGGTGGACGCCTGCCCCTACGATCTGTGCGTTCTGGAACTCCCCGGGGTTGAAAGAGGCGTCGCGGGTAGTGTCGAAGCCCTGAAAAAGGGTGCGCTCCAGTAGCCGCCCGTCCTCAGCCGTCAGCCGTTCAAGTACCTTGAGGTGCCCCTTGATTCGCACCTGCACTTCAGTGAAGTTGCTACGCAGCAAAACGTGGACGTCAGAAGCGCCGAACTCGGTAGCGCGCTGGAGTAATTGGCGTGCCCGCTCGATGTTCAGCGAGTCCTCCGCCGCCAACTGGCCGTAACCTTGGGGCCCTCTTGCGGCCTGAGCCTGCTGCAGCTCGCCAAACGCCTGATGGTCCTCGATAATCAGCTGCGCCTTTGGGTTGGCTCGACGACACCGCCTGAACCAGCTCAGCAGAATGGCATCGGTCGCCTTCTCCTTCGTGGTGTATACCATACAGCCGTCGATGAGCACGCTGCCCTCGAGGCTTTCCGGTACTGCGGGCAAGGCAGGCGTGGAGCCGCTCTCAGTGTGGTTTGTCTTGAACAGCATGATGATCCTCGTTTGCAGGGAACTGACCCGCAGGCGTCTTGGCCGGTAGTCGGGTAAGCTGGAGCGTCCAGGCTAAAGTTGGGGCATCGGCCAGCGGTGCACCATTCAGGGCCGTAACCGAATAGCCAGCGGCGTCCAGAAGCGGGCCCAGGCCGTTTATCAACCAGGGCGGGGAGGCACTGCGCAGCACCAGCGCGGTGGAAGGCCCGGCGGTTACTGATTCTCGGCGCAGAGGTCCGTCCGTGCTCTGAAGCAGCTGCTCCAGTTGGGCTTCGGCAGCGGCGTCCGGGGTACCAGGGGCCTCCGCCAACAGAGCCTCTGTTCGGGTGTAGATGGCTTGAGGCTGCCGGGCAGCCGTATCGGGCAGGGCTTGTAACGTAGCCGGTGAGCTGCCGGAAGCATCGGCATAGCGCACAACTGCCTGTACGGCGAGACTGCCGGGCTTTGCGCCCGGCCCCGGCACGCAACTCGCGGTAGCCGCCGCTTTGTCTGCCACGGCGCTCGGGGCGTCGTCAATCGCTTGTGCGCAGGCCGCCAGAAAACGGGATGGCGCCGTATAGGGCGGCTCAGCCGGGACGGCAAGCTGATGGGCCAAAGCCAGCCCGCGATGCGCCGCCTGCCGCAGCCGCTCCGCTTGCTGGTGGGCGTGGCTAAAATGCAGCCAACCCGCCCCAGCAGCAGAAAGCAGCAGGGCGAACCCGACCCCGGCGGCAATCGGCGCAGCCTTGCTGCGCAGGGATACTCGGTGCACCCGCGGAGGTGCCAAAACCGGAGGGGCAGCGAGAAGCGCCTCCATCTGGGCCAGGGTCAGTGACCCGGTAGTGGCACCCGTTCCGAGACCCATGTGCAGCCCGAATGCATCACTCAGTTCCTCCGGGGAGCCTGCCAGTCGGTCGCTACCGGTCGATACCAGTCGGTTCGAATCGATGACGCACACACCGTACAGGTCTGGTGCATACTCCAAGAGGTATGCGCAAGGCACAGTCGGCACGCGCAGGGCCAGCTGTGGCATGAGCGGGGCGGCGCCGGCCGCGAACAGCCCCGGCCGCTTTGACCGGCCCTCAGGAACATCGGCCAGTCCGACGACATATCGGGAGCCAAGCGAGTACCAGTAGGCCGCGTCCGGCTGGCCGAGCATATCTTCCGACAGCACCAGCTCTGCGAGATCCCTGCGGGACAGGGGCTTGTCATAGCCATCCCAGGTGAGGCCGACAAGCCATTGCTTGCCGTTCAGCGTAACCAGCTTACTCAACGCGGGCCTCCTTCCCGCAACACGGGCAGCGGTGGAGGAGGCTGCAGCAAGCCAGTTCCGGCTGCGGCGGGAGCCCCCGTGTCGGTGGCAGGATACGCAATCAGCGTAGTTGCGCCGTGGCGCAGACTGACGCCCGTTGCCTGAATTGCCGTGACTGTAAAGGCATCGAATTTATTGCCAACCTCGACGGGCATTGTCCGCATGCCATCACTCAGGGTCGCGGTGCACTTCCGGCTGCCGCAGGCAACCTGCAGAACCGAGAATTCGGGCTGCCCGTCGCCCCCGAGACGCCGTTCCGAGGACTGCAGCTGCAACAGCTCATTCTTGCGCTGCTCCAGTCGTAGCTGCTCATCGATGCGCGCGATTTCGGCTTGTGTCTTAAGCAGGGCTCCCAAGGGCACGCTGGGCCGGGCCGGCAGGGCGGCCGACGCAGAAGGGGGCGCTGGAGGAGAACCAGCCGCGGCCGCAGCGATGTTCGTGCAGAGCAGCAGGGTAATCAGAAGTCCGGGGCGCTTCACAGTAAGTGAGCCTCCACAACGATGAAGAACAGCTGGTGTGTACGCTGGGCGTCAACCCCGCCTCCCAGCGTATAGTTGGTAGGCGACCCGGTGCCATTTGAGTTGAGCTGGTACTCCGAGCCCTGAACCCCGGTAATCAGCAGGGTGTCCCCGCTGTTGAGCGAGAACGAGCGCTGAAAGGTGTAGCTGAACGTCTGCGGCAGATCCACCAGCGTACCGGCCACTGGGGTCGGGTTCAGGCTGTTGAATGTGGACACGAGCATGTTCATTCCCAATGTGATCTGACGCCCGTTGATCATCGGCATGAAATCGAGGGTGAACCCCGGTGTGAGCACCCCAGTCTGCACGGAGGTCGCCGCTCCCACGTTCGCGGTCTGCGTGGTGGTCGAGCCGCTGATGTACTCGATGTTTTCTGCCTGTTGCAT
>JAJYEK010000157.1 GCA_021785795.1 Pseudomonadota bacterium | reverse complement strand
CGTTGTGGCGCTCGGGGCGGTGGGCGACCTCGGTGGTGAAGTAGCCACGAACAGCGGATTTGGCATGCGCCGCCACGAGCTGGCTGCGGTAGAAGATCTCAAGGGTGCGCGCGCCCAACCGCACATCGACCGTTTTGCCGATGAGCTTATACGGCACCGAATAGTACGCGCGCTCGACCTCGATGTGCACCCGGGCTTTCTTCCAGATGGCGAATTCATAGGGCCGCGCGGGTAGCGGCGGCTTGAGGGCCTGGCGCTCGATCTCATCGAACAGGCTCCTGCGGCAGCCGTCGCGGCGTTTGAAGGGCCGGTTTCACGCTTTCAGCCCGGCATGGGCCCGAATCGGGTGCCGGCAAGGGCCGGAATCCGCAACTTATGAGGCCGTTGAAGAGACAGACCAGCTCTTCGAAGCGGCGCGAACAGGGTAAGTGGGTTACTTGGTCACGCGGGCTTGTGCCCGCGAGTAACAGCGCCTTTTTGCAACGCATTCAGCAAATAGCCGGATTCCCGAGTCGTTCCTGCTTTTCCCGGAGCGCGGCAGCGGCCATTGCCATGTTAGCCAGCGCTGCCTCCGCTTCCGGCCAGCTTCGGGTCTTCAGACCGCAGTCGGGGTTGACCCACAATCGCTCGACCGGTATGCGTTCCGCCGCTTTCTCCATCAGGCCGACCATTTGCGCCACTGTCGGCACATTCGGCGAATGAATGTCGTAGACACCGGGGCCGATCGCGTTGGGGTACTTAAAATGCTCGAATACCTTGAGCAGCTCCATATCCGAACGCGAGGTCTCGATGGTGATCACGTCGGCGTCCAGAGCGGCGATGGCGCCGATAATGTCATTGAACTCAGCGTAGCACATGTGGGTGTGGATCTGTGTTTCATCCCGGACGCCGTTTGCGGCGATGCGGAATGCTGTAATGGTCCAGTCGAGATAGGTGCCCCATTGCAGCTTGTGCAGCGGAAGTCCTTCGCGCAGCGCTGGTTCGTCGATCTGAATGATGCCGATACCGGCGCGCTCCAGATCCAGCACCTCATCGCGGATCGCTAGTGCCAATTGCATGCAGGTGTCGGCTCGCGGCTGGTCGTTGCGCACGAACGACCAGTTGAGCAGGGTCACCGGTCCGGTAAGCATGCCCTTCATGGGTTTCTTGGTGAGCGACTGGGCATACCGGGTCCACTCGATCGTCATCATTTTCGGGCGCGCCACGTCGCCGTAGAGAATCGGCGGCTTGACGCAGCGCGAACCATAGGATTGCACCCAGCCGTTGCCGGTAAACGCGAATCCGTCGAGCTGCTCGCCGAAGTACTCGACCATGTCGTTGCGCTCGGGTTCCCCGTGCACCAACACGTCCAGGCCGCATTCCTCCTGCTTCTGCACGGCGTACGCGACCTGCTGGCGCAGACTCGCCGCATAGGCGTCGTACGCCATGCGCCCAAGCTTAAAATCACGCCGCGCGGCGCGGATCTCCCCGGTCTGCGGGAAGGAGCCTATGGTGGTGGTGGGAAACAGCGGCAGGCGGAATTTCTTGCCCTGAATTTTGGCGCGCTCACAATAGGCACTGCGGCGCTCGCCCATACCCGCGTCGACCGCCGCGACTCGGTCGCGCACATCGCGCCGATGCGAGCGCTCCGATGTGCGGCGCGTCCGGGCTGCGGAATCACTGTCTGCTAACCGATCGGCCACTGCCGCACGCCCTTCAACCACCGCGCACCGCAGCGTGGCCACTTCTGTCAGCTTCTGCGTGGCGAAGGCAAGCCAGGTGCGCAGTTCCTGATTCAGGCCTTCCTCTCCTGACAGATCCACCGGCACGTGCAACAGCGAGCAGGAGGGACCAATCCACAGCCGCTCTCCCAGGCGCGCGTGCAGCGGTTCGAGCACATCGAGTACGGCGCCGAGGTCAGCACGCCAGACGTTGCGGCCATCGATGACTCCGGCGGAGAACACCTTGTCGCCGGGCAGCCACTCCACCGCCTCCCGAAGCTGCTGGGGGGCGCGCACCAGGTCGAGATGCAAACCCTCTATCGGCAGTTCGCAGGCGGGCTTCAGGTTCTCTTCCAGCGCGCCGAAGTAGGTGGCCAGCAGCAGTTTCGGGCGCTCGCCGGATAGCCCGGCATAGACGTATGCGAA
The DNA here is from genome assembly GCA_021785795.1 of Pseudomonadota bacterium. The sequence continues at coordinate 6,576 of JAJYEK010000157.1, read as the reverse complement.
TGCGGCTTGCCAGGCGCTCGGCAGGTCCAGGACCAGTATCGGTTCATCCATCTGCACCCACTCGATGCCCTGACGTTTGAGGCGGACAAGGATCTCGCGATACACAGGCAGCAGCTCGTCGAGCAAATCAAGCCGGTCGAAGTCCTCGCCTTTGACCTTGCCGAGCCATAGCCAGCTGAGGGGACCGAGCAGCACGGGACGCGGATTGACCCCCGCTGTCTTGGCTTCTTCTACTTCGTCGAACAATCTGGCCGAGGCAAGGCGGAACCGCTGTCCGCGGTGCAGCTCAGGCACCAGATAGTGGTAGTTGGTATCAAACCATTTTGTCATCTCACAGGCCTGGGCCGGCGCGCCACTCGGTGCTTGACCGCGGGCCATGCGAAAATAGGTATCGAGATCGATATCGCCTTCGGCTACACCGAACCGTTCTGGCACCGCACCGAACATCACGCTGTGGTCGAGCACATGATCATAAAGTGAAAAATCGCCGACTGGCATTTGGTCCAGCTCCATCTGCTTCTGTAGCTGCCAATGCCGCAGACGCAGTGCTCGTGCGGTCTCCAGCAGCAAAGTCCGGTTCGAACCGTCTTTCCAGTAGGCCTCCAGCGCCAGCTTCAACTCACGGCGAATGCCGATACGGGGAAAGCCCAGAACGTGGGCAAGGGTCATGACGTCCTCTGTGCGCCGGTTAAACCGGCAAAGTGTTGTGAATGAAAGTTTCATACAATGAAGGTTTAGCCAACCACATTGGCTCCGAGTCATGCATCGGCGTCCGTAAGGGCGACGGTGAAGCGTTGACAGGGGAACGTGCAGGCTGGGTATTGAGCCGCGAAATCCATGCCCCACCGCGAGGTGGGTTACTTCGGGGTGCCGACGCCGTGGAGGAAGGCGGAAGGCAAAACCCGGGGCGTCGTTCTGGCGAGACGCTCCGGGACCCTGCGCGGTCAGAGACCCCACGCATGTACGGACGCACTTTGCCCGGGAACCGGGAGATCCCATCGGCCTCTACGATCGTAAGATCCGCAGAGCGTGTCGGGAAGTCAAAAGACGGACGCCGACAATGAACGCCGGTGGGAAGTCGGACCGATCCATAGTACCCGCGAAGTCGCCGAACAAGGCCGAAGGACCGGCTGCGGAGGCGATGGAGGGAAGGGGTCGGACCAAGGGGAATCTGCCCGAAGGCAACACACTCCGGACCCAGAGCCGGGAAGGTGTGCACAGCGCGCTCGAGCGGATACGACAAGTAGCAAAAGAGGACAAGAAACAGCGGTTCACCGCGCTTCTGCACCCTGTGTACGACATCGAACGACTGCGAACAGCCTTCCTCGCGATCAAGCGAGACGCTGCCGCGGGCGTGGATGGCGAGACCTGGCAGCACTACCGGGAGGGCCTGGAGGGCAACCTTCAGGACCTGTCGGCGCGGCTCAAGCGGGGCGCGTACCGGGCGAGACCCGTGCGTAGAGTCTTCATACCGAAAGGCGACGGTGGGCAGCGCCCGTTGGGGGTGCCCGTGCTGGAAGACAAGATCGTCCAGCGCGCTGTCGTCGAGGTGTTGAACGCGATCTACGAGGAGGACTTTCTCGGCTTCTCGTACGGCTTCCGGCCCAAACGCAGCCCGCATCAGGCGCTGGATGCGTTGACGGTCGGGATCACAACGAAGAAAGTGAACTGGGTGCTCGATGCAGATCTGCGCAGCTTCTTTGATACATTGAAGCATGCGTGGCTCGTGAAGTTCATCGAGCACCGTGTGGCAGATAAGCGCATCGTGCGGCTCATCCAGAAATGGCTGGCAGCCGGTGTGCTGGAGGAGGGCAAGCGAACCCACAGTGAGGTCGGTACGGTTCAGGGCGGAAGTGTGAGTCCGCTGCTGGCTAATATCTACCTGCACTATGTGTTCGACCTGTGGGCCCAGCGATGGAGACAGAAGCAGGCGCTCGGCGATGTGATTGTCGTGCGCTTTGCGGATGACTTTGTCGTCGGGTTCGAGCATCGAATCGAGGCCGAGCGGTTCCTGGCTGAGCTGCGCGAACGGTTCGCGCACTTTGGCCTTAAGCTGCATCCCGAGAAGACGCGACTCATCGAGTTCGGCCGCCATGCACGGTCGAATCGACAAAAACGCGGTGATCGGGGGGCGCCGGGGAGCTTCAACTTTCTGGGCTTCACGCACAGTTGCGGGAAGACGCGCAAGGGTGGCTTTACGGTGCTGCGCCAGACGATGCGAAAACGGTGGCAGGCGAAGCTGCGGGCGGTGAAAGCCGAACTGAGAGCTCGCATGCACGACCCCATCCCAACGGTTGGCAGCTATCTGCGTGCGGTCGTTCTGGGTCATGTGCGCTACTTTGGCGTTCCCATGAACGGCCCTGCGATCGGTGCCTTCCGAGGCGCGGTCGGCCGGCTGTGGTGGTCGGTGCTGCGTCGACGCAGCCAGGGCAATCACTTGCCGTGGCGTCGCATGCGACCCCTGATCAACCATTGGCTCCCGCCCGCCCGCATCTGCCACCCTTATCCACTCGTGCGCTTGGGCGTTGTCACCCAAGGTGGGAGCCGGATGCGGTAATGCCGCTCGTCCGGATCTGTGGAGGGGGTGTTCAGTAATGGGCATCCCTACTCCGACTTCCGTATAGTTATGGATCTACCGCTCGTCAGCAATACAGCCAGATCTACCATTGATCTAAATGTTAAGCAACCGAAAACGTTGCCGCCCAACACGGGCGGATACAGAATTTGGAATCTCTGCCGCTGCTCACTGGTCCACCCTCCGTAATCGCCGCCGCAAAGTCAGCGGTCCCTCATACCCCGGGTAGCGTCCCTCCAGGCGGCCTTTGGCATCAAAGAGCAGTATGGCAGGCGGACCGAAGAGGCCGAATTTGTGCAAGACTGCCTCGGTCGCGGCGTTATTTTTCGTGACGTCGACACGGATCAGCGCCATCGTCGCCAGCATCGGCTGCACCCGCGGATCGGCGAAGGTGATGGTATCCATGGCTTTGCAATCAAGACACCAGGTAGCCCAGAAATCCACCAGCACCGGTCGTCCGCGGGCGGCGGCGAGCGCCGCCTGGAATGGCGGCAGGCTGGTCACCGTGTGAAAGGCCCGCGTCGGCGCGGACAGGCGGCGGGGGGTGAACGCAGGCGGATGTGGCGAGGACGGCCAGGGCGCCAGGACGTTGCTGCCCCCCCGTAATGCCCCGGATCCAAGTGCCAGTCCATAGGCAAACAGCGCCAGGCCAACGCCCTTCCCCAGCCGTCGCCATCCTGACACCCCCGGTGCGACCGAATCAAAGGCGCCGATGTACACCGCCACCACCAGTGCCAGCAACGCCCACATGGCGAGAGTAACGGGTCCCGGGATAATGCGGGACGCCAGCACGATGGCGACCCCAAGCAACAAGACCCCGAATACCGCCTTGACAGTATCCATCCAGCGCCCGGCGCGCGGCAGCAGGTGCCCCGCCGAGGTGCCGATGATGAGCAGCGGCAGTCCCATGCCGACGCTCAGCGCCAGCAGCGCGCTACCCCCCAGCACGACATTGCCGGTCTGGGAAATATACAAAAGCGCGCCGGCTAAAGGCGCGGCAATACACGGGCTGACGATCATTACCGCCAATGCTCCCATGACGAAACTGCCAACCAGGTGCCCGCCGCGGCCGACGGCGAGAAACCGCTCGCGGATTACCGCCGGAAACTGCAGATCGTAGAAACCAAACATCGACAGCGCCAGCAGCACGAACACTCCGCTAAAGACTCCCAGCACCCACGGATTCTGGAAAAACGCTGCCAGGTAGGCGCCGCTCAGGGCCGCAAGGATTCCCGCCCCGGTATAGGTCAGAGTCATGCCACTGATATACGCCAACGACAGCCGAAAGGCGCGGCCGCGCGCCTGCCGGGAATTATCGCCACCACTGCCTTGGCCTACGATCAGCGCCGACAGGATCGGGATCATGGGGAAGACGCACGGCGTGAAGGTAAGCCCGATGCCCAGAACAAAAAATAATCCCAAGGTGAGCCACATGTTGCCGCGCAAGACGGTGGCGTAGAACCCGTGGATCGCGGGCGTCTTGGCAGACGGCGGCACACGCAAAGGTAGCCCGGCTACCGGCCTTAAGGGGGCGGCCGCGACGGGCGAAACGCCCGCCCGTGCCGCCGGCAGCGGCAGCGCTACTGTAGTGGTGATCGGCGGATAACAGGTGCCGGTGTTGGAGCAGCCCTGATAGCGACTGGTCACGAAGAGCGCAGTCGGCACTGCGCCCTGCAGATGGTAGTGCATGACGAGAGCAATGGTCTTGAAATAGACCGGTATGCTCCCCAGACCCGGAAGCGCGAGCGTCTGCCCCTTCGGCAGCTGATAAGGCGTCAAAGCGACAGGTGCCGGGCCAATCTTCAGGTGTACGTGGTCGCGATAGAGATGATAGCCCGGTGCCACCATCCATCGGACATCGAGACGGTGATTCGGTGCCAGCTTGGCAGTAAAACGAAACGCCTGATTAGGCGGCAGCAGGCGCCCCTGGGCAAGGCCCGACAATCCGAGCACTGCGAAGATGCCGACCCACAACGACCGCACCCTTGCCGTTGCCATTACCGGATCTGCGCAATGAGGTTCTTGAGCGTCTGTGATCCCGGCGGACCGATTAAAAACTTGGCTTGGCCGTCTTTATCCTCATAAGCCAGGATCGGAACGATCGCATAGCCGGCAGCGGCCTCCACCAAATCGAGATTGTAATGCAGGGCGCCGCTCACAGCACGGCTCGGGATTGTCAGCGGAATCTGCATCCCGTGCTGGAAGGAGTAGTGGTTTTCGCCTCGCAGCAACATCTTCCGGGGATTTTTGGCCATCAGGATGGCCGCGGCCTTCGGTGAACTGGTGGCCGTGAGATACCCCAATGGCACCACCCGGACCGTCAGGTGATCGGGACCGATCAGAGGCTTTAGCTTATTCCACAGCAGGTAGCAATATGGGCAGTTGGGATCAAAAACGTCATACAGAATCTTCGGCCCATGGCCGAACGCGATCCATTTCGCTTTCGCAAGCCCCGCATAGAGCTGGGCGGCCCGCACTGACCTCGGTACTGCCGCATGCGCACAGTTCCAAGCCATGAAAATCAGCGCAGCCATGCCTGCCAAATATTTCAGCCTCCTTGCGGCATGCCCCCGTGGTGATCGTACCAACATCGCTCTCTCCTTGCGTTTATTTTGATTTTGGCCCGGCTGCAGGTAGTGCCAGGCCTGTCATTGACTATGAGACTATGACAATATGATAGCTCCCGCCATATCATCAGCTATGGCGTCGTGCTGATGGAGAGACGTCGGGAACCGCGACTATATTCCCTGAAACGCTGCGCTCGGTGAGGACACACCGAGCCCGACCCACGGTACATTTGTCCTCAAGTTTTAAACGACACGGTTGCCGAGTCGTTCGTCATTCGTAGTTACTGACACATGAATTTTGAATTGCCCTGGTGATCCGTGCGCATTGGGCGCATGAGCGCTCGGCATTTGGTGGGAAAGCGACAACGGTTTAGCAAGGATCCCGCATCGTGGAGAAAATGTTCGCACGTACTTCGATATCAATGCGTGCGGACGACAATCCTACCAGATAAGGCCATAACTCCAGGGTTGTCTGATACCATGGATGCGTGCTAGCTACTGGGGGTATTTACTGTTATATACACACCGTTATGTAATTTATAACAATAACTTATGTCATATTTTAAGATCGCCACCTGCGATTTTCATTATGGTTTTCCGCCATTCCATACCGTCCAGCCTTCTCTCAAAAAACCCAATAAATAAGCCATTTTCTGTCCAATCCGGTCCCATGCTGTCCTCGACCATCCCGGCGAGCTGGGGGTATCATTGGGGGTACCGAAACCCTGGAATCTCCATTATGAAGCACCCCCTGCTGGCTCTGGCTGCCAAGGAGCGACTGCACGATGACGCCCTGAGCCGTTCCCTCAACCCTGCCAAGGTCAACGCCGCCACGGCCAAAGACAAGCCTCGCAAGCTGGCTGACGGAGGTGGGCTGTTCCTGCTGGTCCTGCCCAAGGGGCGAGAAGGCAAGCCACGTCGGCTGTGGCGCTACAAGTACCGCATCGGCGGCAAGGAAGGTCTCTACGCGGTCGGTGCGCTGCCCGAGATCGGACTGGCCGATGCCCGCCAGATTCACCGGGCTGCCCGCTGGCTGGTCGAGCGCGGCACCCATCCCGCGCACTATGTTCAAGAGGAACAAGCCCGCCATGATGAAGAAGCCTTCAGAGCGAAGTCCAACACGTTTATAGCGATCTGTGACGCATGGTTGGCGCGTGACGAGGGCAAACTGGCGCCCGGCTCAATGGCACAACGTCGCCGGGAACTGAAAAATGACGTGCTGCCGGTGTTGGGCAAGAAACTTCTCGGAGACATCCGCAAGAACGAGCTGGCGGATCTGCTCAAGAGCATCGAAGCCCGCGCCCCTGAGGTCGCGCGCAACGTGCGGCAATACCTGTCGGGGATCTTCGACTATGCCGAGAGTGCCGGACTGGTCAGCGGTTCTCCGGTGCCGAGCGCAAAGGTACTTAAGCCCCGCAATCAGAAGTCGCATGT
>JAJYEK010000027.1 GCA_021785795.1 Pseudomonadota bacterium | reverse complement strand
GAGTACGACCATCACGTCGGTGAAGAAGATCCTGACCAAGGTGGTTCCGCATGGGGTCTACTACACGCTGGGCGGCGCCTACAAGCAGGAGGCAAAGGCCGCGCACGGCATGATGATCGTTTTCGCGGCCGTGGTGCTGGCCGAGGTGATCCTCCTGCTGTTCCTCTACGAGAGCTGGTGGTTCCCGGTTATCATCCTGGGCACGTCCATCCTCTCTGCCGGCGCGGTATTTTTCGGCCTGTGGGTGACTGGCGTCGAGCTCAACATCACGGCGATGATGGGCATGGTGATGATTCTCGGCATTGCCGTGGAGATGTCGATTTTCCTCTTTTCCGAATTCCAGAATCTTCGGCAGACGATGCCGTCGCGGCAGGCGATCTACGAAGCAGCGCTCAACCGGTTCCGTCCGATCATCATGAGCACGCTGGCCATGATTCTGGCGCTTCTGCCGCTGGGGGCTGCGATCAGTGGCTCGGGTGATCAGATGCTGCAGCCGCTAGCGGTGGCGATCATTGCGGGCATTCTGGTGCAGCTGCCGCTGGTCGTCTTGGTTCAGCCGGTCTTGGTTGGATGGACCCTGCCGAAGGAGGAAACGCCGCCGGTGCCGGCAGCGTAAAGCCGCGGCCACGACTGGCCACCGGCTCCATCGGCCGGCACTGGAGATTGCCCTGGCTCACTGCCTCGCGGACGCGCCGGCTCGGCCTGCCGCCTGCGGGCGCCCGGCGGCCAGTACGGACAGCGGGCCGTCACCTTCCGGGAGGACGCACGGCAGTGTCCGCGGTGTTCTTCGGACCGGGGTGACGCGTATCGAGTTCACTATTTCCGTGATAAAGGCATGCCGATGATCATCGGCATCGTCACCGGGGCCGGGATTTTCTGCTTTTCGGAACACGAGAGCATCGCCGTGCACAGGCCGCGCTGATCGAGGCCGGAAAGAACCGCATGCGCCCCGTTGCCATGGCTACCGTGGCCGCCATTTCGGCCCTGCCGCCCCGTGCTGTTGCGACCGGTGAGGTCCGCAGCGAGGCGCACCGAGCACCGCCCCGGCTGCACCGTTCGTTCCGGTGCGTGGCCGCGGATGGTATGATCAGCAAGACTGAGCGCCGGCGTGGCCGGCGCCGGTACTTCGCTGTCTGGTCCCGCACTGTCTGCCCGAATCACCGGAATGGCCGCATCCCCGTGTGCCGGGCGCAATCCGTGTCGGGGTCCGGTCCGGCCTAGATGCGCGGGCCGGTGCCGCGTGGTATGCCTGAGGATCCAATCGATGCGCCTGCTGCTGGTGGAAGACGACCCCATGATCGGAGAAAGCGTCCGTCGCGGCCTCAGGCGCGATGGATTCACCGTGGATTGGGTGAACGACGCCGAGTCGGCCGAACCGGCGCTCAATTCCGGCAATTACGATCTGCTGCTGCTCGACCTCGCCTTGCCTCGCAAGTCGGGCCTGGATCTGCTGCGGGAACTGCGCTCCGGCGCAAGCCGGATCCCGGTGCTGGTGCTCACCGCGCGCGACGCGGTGGCGGACCGGGTGCGCGGGCTCGATACCGGGGCAGACGATTACCTCGTGAAGCCGTTCGACCTCGATGAATTGGGCGCGCGCGTGCGCGCGCTGCTGCGGCGCCAGTCGGGCCGCATCGAGCCAGAGATTAGTCACGGGGACCTGCGGCTGAATCCGGCCACGCACGAGGCGGTCTTCCGGGGCCGGGATCTCACGCTTTCGGCGCGCGAGTTTGCGCTTCTCGCCGCGCTCCTGGAAAAGCCGGGCGCGGTGCTGTCGCGCAGCCGGCTGGAAGAGCGGCTGTACGGCTGGGGCGAGGAGGTGGAGAGCAACACCGTGGAGGTGCATGTTCATAATCTGCGCAAGAAGCTCGGGACTCCCTTCATTCGCACCGTGCGCGGTGTCGGGTACATGGTGCCGAGGCGCCCGTGAATTCGATCCGCCGCAGGCTGCTGGTATGGATGCTGTCAGCGCTGGCGCTCGCCGGGGTTGTCGCCAGCGGATTGACCTATTTCGAAACGCGTGAGGACGTGAATGACCTGTTCGACTATCAGCTTCAACAGATGGTGCTCTCGCTCGAGCACCGACCGGGGGTCGCGCCACTCGTGAGCCGTGGCGATGCCGAAGACCGTGCCGAGGAAACGGATTTCGTCACCGAGATCTGGGACCGGCACGGAAGGCTCATCTACCAGAGTCATCCGCAGGTTGTGCTGCCGCGTTTTGTGGCGCAGGGGTACGCAATGCACCGATGGCGCGGCGGTGTCTGGCGCACCTACCAGAGCCGCTGGCACGGACTCACGATCCAGGCCGCGCAGCCGATGACCGCGCGCACGGAGATGGCGGCGGCCATGGCCGTGCGTACCCTGGTGCCGGTGCTGGTGCTGCTGCCGTTTCTCGGTGTGGTGATCTGGGTGAGCGTCGGACGCGGATTGCGCCCGCTGCGGCAGATCGGTGACGCGCTTGCCGCACGCACCCCGGCGGTGATGACGCCGCTCGGCGCGGAGCATCTGCCGACCGAGGTCGTGCCCATGGTCACGGCCGTCAATGACCTGCTCGCGCGCCTGTCCGCGGCCATGGAGACCCAGAGCCAGTTCACCGCTGATGCCGCCCACGAGCTGCGCACGCCGCTTACCGCCATCCAGCTGCAGCTGCAGCTCGTGGAGCGTGCCGATTCCGCGGAGGAGCGCGACCGGGCAATGGCGGAGCTGCGGTCCGGCATAGGCCGCGCCATCCATCTGGTGCGCCAGCTGCTCGCGCTCGCGCGCGCCGAGCCGCCGGCGGTTGCGGCGACAGCCGGAGCCGCGCCGGCCGATGAGCTCGCGCGTGCGGTGGTGTCCGACTATGCGGCCATGGCCGTCGACAAGGGGGTGGATCTCGGCATCGTGCGCCTCGAGCCGGCCAGGGTGGATGTCGACGCCGAGGGCCTGCGGGTGATGCTGGGCAATCTGGTGGACAACGCGATCCGCTATACCCCGGCCGGGGGACGCATCGATCTCAGCGTCCGTGTCGCCGGCGGGCAGGCCCTTCTGGAAGTCGAAGACAGCGGCCCCGGCATTGCCCCGGAACATCTGTCGCGGGTGTTTGACCGGTTTTACCGTGAACCCGGTACCCAGACGCCGGGAAGCGGGCTTGGTCTGGCGATCGTGAAAAACATCGTCGAGCGCCACGGCGGGCGCATCGAACTCGCTGCCGGACGCAGCGGCCAGGGACTGCGCGCGACGGTGCGGCTTGCGCTGGCCTCGCGAGACGGGGTCCGGGCCGGCTGAGCCTGCGGTGCAGCGGGATCTGTTGTGGTAAACCATTCTTTGTGCCGGCCGCCGCTAAATCGCCGCTGCTTGACCCATGTCAATGTGAATTCTCCGTGGCGGCCTACCTTTTAAGGCAGGTGATGCCGTTCCATGTTCAGCGGCCGCGTCCGGGCAAGCGGCAGGGACATGAACGGTGGCGATAACAGACAGGAGGAACGGCCATGGCGATTATGACATTGCTCATCATGCTGGGGATGCTGGCGACCCTGGCAACCCTGGCAACCGGAATCACGTCGATGGGACATGGCGGTGTCTTTGACCGCAAGCACGAGGTTCAGCTGATGAGCACGCGGGTCGCGTTACAGGCGATAACGGTGCTGCTGGTGCTGTTGACCCTCTACATCGCGGCGCACTGAAGGAGCGTCCTCGGGAAGGCCGTTTCCCGGGGTGGGGGAGGTCTGGCCGGCCTGCGGAAACCGGGGATCGGGGGAGGGCGTTTGCTGTTCCGGTGCCGGCAACCGGGCCGCATCGTCCCGTGGCGAACTTGTGCGCGTATGCGGTGTCACGCTTATGCCGCGTCTCGCAGTGCCTGGCAATCCGGGCGGACTGTGCTGTAATGATGTGGCCCCCGGGGCAGACTGGTCTGCCGGCGACGTGGCTCATGTTTTCGGGAAATCTCAATGGCGCCCGCTCCCGATGGCTCCAAGCCGGGTGCCGTGCTGCGGCGGTCTGCCGCAATATGCGCTCTTGCACTGCCAATTTTTTTAGGAATACTGCGGCATCCGTGCGGCCGATATCCGCAGACGCGGACGGAGTTCTTTCGAGGGCGGCCAAGGCGCGTATGGTTCCTGATATTGTTCCCGCTCCTACCGTAGGGACATTGACCCCGGCCGGACTGGCCCTGAATGTCCTGTGACAGACCCGTCCGGATGGCCCGTGGCCGGGCCATCCGCCGATGGCGGTTGTCCGGCATCGATCTTGCATAACCACCTTCGGGAGGCCTGCAGGTACTTGACGTTGGTTTAGCAAAAGGCTCGGATATACAGGAAAACATGGCTCCAGATCGATCAATCGCGCCGGAATCCATTTCAGCGCCAGCGCCACGCGCAGCCGCTTGCGGGTGTACGCGGCCGGGTATCGTCCGGAGGACGCCGGAATGTGCGGCGCTGGCGACGCTGCTGGAATCCGCCGGCCGGTGCGCCGGAGGAGCCGATGCCTCAACGGAGCATTGCAGTCCATGACGCGTTTCACCGTTTCAGACTTACCCTATCTGCGCGCACGGCACGTCTCGGCCGAACAATGCTATCGCGATGCCGCGACCAGCGACGACGCGACCGTGGTTTTTGTGGTATTCCACGGAAATCACTATCTCGGCCTGGTTGCGGAAAGTCATGCGGCCCTGACGCCGGAAATCCCTTTTGCCGATCTCGCGGCGCTGAGGCGCATCGAGCCCCTGTCCAACACTGCCCGCCTGGACCAGGCGCTCGAGTACATCGGAAAAACCCGCGAGGAGTACATTCCGCTGGTCGATGGGGAAAGCCGGTTCCAGGGTGCGGTGTCGGGCGTGTCGCTGCTGGCCGCCCTGGTTGCCCAGATCGGGGACGTGTTGCGGCATCACGACATTGCCGCGACGGTGTTCGACAACACCAGTGACGGGATCGTGGTGACCGATGCCTCTGCCAACATCATCCTTGTGAACCGCGCCTTTACGCAGACGACCGGCTACGCGCTGGAGGATGTAGCGGGGCACCGGCCCAGCCTGCTCAGCTCGGGTCATCACGACCGGGATTTCTACCAATCGATGTGGCAGTCGCTGCAGGAGGCCGGGGCGTGGAGCGGGGAAATCTGGAACCGGCGCAAGAACGGGGAGATCTATCCGGAATGGCTGCGCATCAATGCGGTACGCGACGATACCGGAACGGTCACGAATTACGTGGGCATATTCGCGGACATCAGCAGCCAGCACCACCTCCAGCGCCAGCTCCATCAGCTGGCCTACTACGATGCCCTGACCGGTCTGCCCAATCGGCAGCTTTTCTATGACCGGATCGGGCAGGCGATCGTGCATGCCAAGCGTGACGGCATCGGGTTCGCGATCCTGTTCATCGACTTCGACCGGTTCAAGCAGATCAACGACAGTTTCGGGCACAGCTTCGGAGACAAGCTGCTGCAGGCGGTCGCCTTCCGGCTGGGGCAGGTGGTGCGGGAGTCGGATACCGTGTCCCGCCTGGGCGGTGATGAGTTTACGGTGCTTCTGACCGAAGCCAGTTCGGAGCGGGATGTCGCAGCCATCGCGTCCAAGATCGTCCAATCGAGCGAGTCTCCGCTGGATGTGGAAGGGCGCAAGGTGTTTCTCACCACGAGCATCGGGATTGCGCGCTATCCGAACGACGGAGGGGACATCGACGCGCTGCTGAAGAACGCGGACGCGGCCATGTACCGTGCCAAGCAGGAGGGCCGCAACCGGTACTGCTTCTTCACCAGCGAACTGAACGTGCAGGTCTCGGAACGCCTGGCGATGGAAAATGCCCTGCGCTCGAGTCTGCGCGGTGACGGACTGTATATGGTCTGGCAGCCGCAGGTGCGGCTCGAGGACCGGCAGATGGTCGGTCTCGAAGCCCTGGCGCGCTGGCGCCACCCCCAGCGTGGCGACGTCGATCCGACACGCTTCATACGCCTAGCCGAGGAATCCGGGCTGATGCCGGAATTCGGCACCTGGGTGTTCGAGACCGTGGCCTCCGGCGCCAAGGCTCTGGCCGGCGTGTGCCGGCACCGGCCCATGCGTCTGGGGGTCAATATCTCGGCCGCGCAGCTGTTTGACGGGGACGGGCTGACGCGGAACATCATCCAGACGCTGGAGGGTACCGGCCTCGGGCTGGAGTGTTTCGAGCTCGAACTGAGCGAGTCGACCCTGATGAGCCGAGGACAGTCCCTGGAGGCGATACTGCGGGATCTGCGCGGCCTCGGCCTGCAGATCGCGGTCGACGATTTCGGCACCGGCTATTCCAGGCTGTCCTGTCTCCAGCAACTGGCCGTGCAGCGGGTAAAGATCGACGTCGGGCTCATCGGCAACCTGGCGCAGGACGCCGTCAGCCGCAAGCTCGTCGCGGCCATCATCCAGATGGCCCACAGTCTCGACATCCGAGTCGCGGCCGAAGGGGTGGAGACCGAGGAGCAGTGCGACATCCTGCTGGAGCTCGGCTGCGACGAGGGACAGGGAAGCCTGTTCGCCAGCCCGATGGACCTCGGCGCCCTGTTCGAGCAGTTTCCGCCCTAGCTGACCCGATTCGGCCATCGGCCGGCGGGCCTCAGCGCGCCGGCGCCAGACCCCCACCCACCGCCCGCAGCGGCGCTTCGCGGTCCTCCTGCTGCTGCAGTGCCCACAGGTGCGCGTACAGGCCGTTGCGCACGATGAGCTCGCCGTGGGTGCCGCGTTCGACGATATGTCCGTGGTCCATGACCAGGATCTGGTCGGCATCCATCACCGTAGACAGGCGGTGCGCGACGACCAGCGTCGTGTGGTTGCGCGCGATCTCCTGAAGCTCCGCCTGGATTGCGCGTTCGGTCCTGGAATCGAGCGCCGAGGTGGCCTCGTCGAATATCAGGATGCGCGGATTCTTGAGCAGGGTGCGCGCGATCGCCACGCGCTGTTTCTCGCCGCCGGAGAGCTTCAGGCCACGTTCGCCGACGACCGTTTCATACCCGTCCGGCAGCGACTCGATGAAGTCGTGGATGTGCGCCGCCCGGGCGACCTGTACGATTTCCTGGCGCGTCGCTTCCGGACGGCCGTAGGCGATGTTGTAGTAGATCGTGTCGTTGAAAAGTACGGTATCCTGGGGCACGATCCCGATCGCCGCGCGTACGCTGATCTGCGTCACATCGCGGATATCCTGGTCGTCGATGAGGATCCGGCCGCTGCCGACGTCGTAGAAGCGGAACAGCAGCCGCGCCAGCGTCGACTTGCCGGCGCCGCTGGCGCCCACCACCGCGACCTTGTGGCCGGCGGGAACCTGAAAGTCGACGTCCGAGAGGATCTGGCGGCGCGCATCGTAGCCGAAATTGACATGCTCGAAGCGGATCGTGCCGTTCCTGACCTCGAGGGCGCGCGCGCCAGGCTTGTCGCGCACTTCGGGCGCCTGATCGAGCAGGCTGAACATCCGCTCCATGTCGGCCAGCGAGTGACGGATTTCGCGGTAGACGAAGCCGAGGAAGTGCAGCGGCATGTACAGCTGAACGAGAAAGGAATTGACCAGCACGAGGTCACCGATCGTCATCGTCCCCTTCGCGACCCCGTTGGCGGCCATGATCATCAGCACGGTTACGCCGGTGGCGATGATCGCTCCCTGTCCCACGTTGAGCACCGACAGCGATGTCTGGTTGCGCACCGCTGCGCCTTCCCAGTGGGCGAGCGTCGTGTCGTAACGCTGTGCCTCGTAGGCCTCGTTCCCGAAATACTTCACGGTCTCGTAGTTGAGCAGGCTGTCCACGGCGCGCGTGTTGGCCTTGGAGTCCATCTCGTTCATCGTGCGCCGGAAAACCATGCGCCACTCGGTGATGGCCAGGGTATAGACAATGTAGGCGAGGAGCGTGATGAGCGTCACACCACAGAACCAGGGATTGTACTTTACCAGCAGGATCACCATCACCAGGCCCATTTCGAACAGCGTGGGCAGGATGTTGAACAGCATGAAGTTCAGCAGGAAGCGGATGCCCGCCGTGCCGCGTTCGATGTCGCGCGAAACGCCGCCGGTCTGGCGTTCCAGGTGAAAGCGCAGCGCCAGGTCGTGCAGATGTCGGAAGACCTGGAGCGCCATGCGCCGAATGGAGCGCTGCAGCGCCTTGGCGAAGATCACATCGCGCAGTTCGGCAAAGAGCGTGTTGCCCAGGCGCAGGGCGCCATAGGCCAGGAGCAGGAACAGCGGCAGCACCAGAACCGCCCGGGGGCGGTTGAGGGAGTCGATGATATGCTTAAGCAGCAACGGTACGCCCACGTTCGACAGCTTGGCCAGGATCAGGAAGATCATGGACAGCGCGATGCGGCCGCGGAATTCCCAAAGATAGGGAAAGAGGGTGCGGATCGTCTTCCAGTCGTTGCGGTTGGAAGGCGGCTTTCCGGTATGGGTGATGCGCATGATCGTGGGCACCTGGTCGAGTTTCCGATTCTACTCTCCCCCGGGGCGGCGCGGCCATCACGCGGGCCGTGACCGTGCCGAGACAAGTGCCGATCACCCATGCCACACAGGGATTTGCGGGGCGGGACCGGCGCCGGAATACCGGCGAATCGCCGGCGTGCGGATTTCGGTACCCATTCGGCGGCTTCGCGCTGGGCCGCCGGGATTTCGCAGAATGCTTGGAGTAGTGCGCGGCCCGGAGCTGCCGCAAAACCGGGCATGCCCCGGCCGCGGGCCTGGGTTGGAGGGAGCGCGGCAGACAGCAGGTGTCGCGCAATGATGCAGCGAGGCGGCATAATTGCCTGACCGGGCGGGGACGGTGCGGCCGGACCGGTTCTCCACAAGGCCGACTGCGTTGCCGGTGTGACGGAATGCATCCGGAACTGGCGGAGCGGGGTCCGCGCGGCGCGACGGCCGGCGGCGGCAATCAGGGCACACAGGTCAGGACACTGAGGGAGACAGAATGAAGATCAATCCGAAGAAGTTCCGCGTGCCGGAAGGCGCACGCGTCAAACTCGATGCGTGGCCGACGGCCATAAGGCCGGCGTACCGGTCGAAGGAACAGTACCAGGAGTACCTGGATGCGGACATCGCCAGGCTGAGCTCGCTCCAACAGCTTCTGTATGCGTCCAACCGCTATTCACTGCTGCTGATTTTCCAGGCGATGGACGCCGCCGGCAAAGACAGCGCCATCCGGCACGTGATGTCCGGCGTGAACCCCCAGGGCTGTCAGGTATTCAGTTTCAAGCATCCGAGCGCGACCGAGCTGGAGCACGACTTCATGTGGCGCACGACGCAGTGCCTGCCGGAACGCGGTCGGATCGGTATCTTCAACCGGTCCTATTACGAAGAGGTGCTGATCGTGCGCGTGCATCCGGAGATTCTCCGGGGCGAGGGTCTGCCGCCCGAGCTGACCGACGACGGGACCATCTGGCAGCGGCGCTACCGTTCGATCGTGGATCTCGAGCGGCATCTGTTCCACAATGGAACGCGGATCATCAAGTTTTTCCTGCATCTGTCCCAGGAAGAACAGCGAAAGCGCCTCCTTGAACGCATCGACAATCCTGAAAAGAACTGGAAATTCAGCCTTGCGGACGTCGAAGAACGGAAATTCTGGAAGCAGTACATGCAGGCCTATGAGAATTGCCTCGGTGCGACCAGCACCCGCCATGCCCCCTGGTACGTGGTGCCCGCGGACGACAAGGAGAACGCCCGGCTGATCATTTCCGGGATCGTCCTCGACACGCTGGACGCGCTGGAAATGAGCTATCCGCGGTTCAGTGCGCGACGAAGGCGGGAACTGCTGTCGATACGCAGGCGGCTCGCCAGATAGCGCCGCATGCCGCAATGGCGGGTGCTGGACAGGTTGTGGGGCAAGTCAGGGCTGACCGGAGGCAGGTATGACATCGATTCGCAAAGAGCAGAAAAGGGCGGCGCTGCGCCGGCGCATGGTTCTCAAGCAGGTGTCCCCCGACTTTCTCGACCCGGCGCTCGAGTGGCGGCGGCTGTTTGCCGAGATCTGGGGGACGTTCCTGCTGGTCCTGGTCGCTGCGGGGGGCGGGATTGTCGCCGCCCGCAGCGGCGGCGAGCTCAGCGGGGGAGCGGTCGCAGTCGCGCCCGGGCTCATGGTGATGGCGATCATCTACTTCATGGGCACGGTGAGCGGCGCGCATCTCAATCCGGCCGTAACCCTGGCCTTCGCCGTGCGCCGCAATTTTCCGTGGCGTCGCGTGCCGGGGTATATGCTGGCCCAGGTAATCGGCGGGATCGCGGCGGTCCTGTTCCTGCACGGCGTATTCGGAGCGGTCGGGGCCTTGGGTGCCACGGTACCCGGCAGGGGGGTGAGTGCCGGCGAGGCGCTTGCCATGGAGATCGTGCTGACCGCCGGACTGGTGAACACGATACTGGGGACCGCCTCGGGGGCGCGTAATATCGGTACCAATGGCGCCATTGCCGTGGGGGGCTATATCGCCCTCGCGGGTCTGTGGGCCGGGCCGGTCAGCGGCGCCTCGATGAACCCGGTGCGTTCCTTTGCGCCGGACCTGCTGCGCGGCGACCTGCAGACCACCTGGATCTACGTAATCGGACCGGTGGTGGGCGCCCTGATCGGGGTCGCCTTCGAGTGGATGCTCAAGGGGAAACCGACGGTTGCGGGCGCCATCGCGGCGCAGGGTTCGCTCGACCTCGAAGAACCGCGTGCGCCGGACCGATAGGCACGGCGCACGCCCTGCCCAGGCCGCGGCCTAGCGGGTCAGCCTGCGGTACTTGATGCGGTGGGGCTGGTCGGCATCGGTGCCGAGCCGGCGGTGGCGGTCCGCCTCGTAGTCCGCGTAGTTGCCCTCGAACCAGACCACCTTGCTCTCGCCTTCGAAAGCGAGCATGTGGGTCGCGATGCGGTCCAGGAACCAGCGGTCGTGGGAGATCACCACGGCGCACCCGGCGAAATCAAGCAGCGCCTCTTCCAGCGCGCGCAGGGTCTCGACGTCGAGGTCATTGGTCGGCTCGTCCAGCAGCAGCAGATTGCCCCCGCTCTTGAGCAGCTTCGCCAGATGCACGCGGTTGCGCTCCCCTCCCGACAGGTCCCGGACCAGCTTCTGCTGGTCCGGCCCCTTGAAATTGAAGCGTCCGACGTAGGCCCGCGACGGCACTTCCGCCTTTCCGAGGAGGATGTTGTCGTGACCCCCCGAAATCTCCTGCCAGACGGTCTTGCTGCCGTCGAGCGTGTCGCGCGACTGATCGACATAGGCGAGCTGTACGGTGGGTCCGATGCGGATGCTGCCAGAGTCCGGTTTTTCCTGGCCGGTGACCATGCGGAACAGGGTGGTCTTGCCGGCGCCATTGGCGCCGATGATGCCGACGATGCCCCCGGGCGGAAGGTTGAAGCTGAGGTTGTCGATGAGAAGCCGGTCGCCGAAGCTCTTGCTGACATTCTGGGCCTCGACCACCAGATCACCGAGGCGGGGTCCGGCCGGAATGAAGATTTCCTTGGTCTCGTTGCGGGCCTGTGATTCCTGGGACGCCAGCTCCTCGAACGCCGCCAGGCGCGCCTTGCTCTTGGCGTGGCGGCCCTTCGGAGCAGTGCGCACCCATTCCAGCTCGCGTTTCATCGCGCGCATCCGGGCGTTTTCCTGCTTTTCCTCGGTTTCCAGCCGCTTTTCCTTCTGCTCCAGCCAGGACGAATAGTTGCCCTGCCAGGGTATCCCGTGGCCACGGTCAAGTTCGAGTATCCATCCGGCCACATTGTCGAGAAAATACCGATCGTGCGTGACGGCGACCACCGTCCCGGTGTACTCCTTGAGGAAGCGCTCGAGCCAGGCGACCGATTCGGCATCGAGGTGGTTGGTGGGCTCGTCGAGCAGCAGCATGTCCGGCTCCGACAGAAGCAGCTGGCACAGGGCCACGCGGCGGCGCTCGCCGCCCGACAGTTTGGCCACGTCCGCGTCCCAGGGTGGCAGGCGCAGTGCATCGGCCGCGATCTCGAGCTTGCGGTCGAGCTCCCAGGCGCCGGCAGCATCGATCTGCTCCTGCAGCCCGGCCTGTTCCTCGAGGAGCTTGTTCATCTGCTCATCGCTCATGGGTTCGGCGAACTTCATGGAGATCTCGTTAAACCGGTCGAGCAAAGCCTTGGTTGCGGCGACCGCCTCCTCGATGTTGCCGCGTACGTCCTTTGCCGGGTCGAGCTGCGGCTCCTGCGACAGGTATCCCACCCGTATGTTCGACGCCGGCCTCGCTTCGCCGTTGAAGTCCCGGTCCACCCCGGCCATGATGCGCAGCAGCGTTGATTTCCCGGAGCCGTTGAGTCCGAGCACGCCGATCTTTGCCCCGGGGAAGAAGGACAGCGAAATGTCCTTCAGGATTTCCCGCTTCGGCGGCACGACCTTGCCGACGCGGTGCATCGTATAGATGTATTGCTGTGACATGATGCCCTGTATGGTTACGGATGCCCGATGTCTGGGCGCTAGAGGGTACTCTGTGCCCGGTGTCCGTGGCAAGGCCGGACCGGTGCTCAGTGATCAGGACGCATCCAGCCGGCCGTGGCCTGGTCGGAATCGATCGATTCGCCGGCGAAGTTGTAGCTGAGGTTCGTGTCCGGAAGCTGGAAATAATTGCCCTGCACGTATTCTACGCCGTAATTCCAGAGAACCGCGAGGCTGGCGGCATTTTCGACGTTCTTGACGATGACGCGACGGTTGTTTCTGCCGGCAGTGTCGAACAGATTCTTGACCACAGCCTGTCCGGCACTCTGCTCGAGCAGGGCATGCACCAGCGCATTGTCGATCTTCAGGTAATCCACCGGCTGCTGCAGTGGCGCCTCGTCGCGCCTGCGGCCGAACTCGTCGGCGGCGAAACGGCAGCCCAGCTTGCGCAGGGCTGTCATGAGCGCCGACGCTTCGCGCGGCCGGTCAGCCAGGATCGCCTCGTTGATTTCAAACACCAGCGATCCGCCTTTGACCCCTGTCTCGCGCAGGGTTTCCAGAACCAGGATCGGCAGCTCTTCGTCGGTGAGGGCCGCCTGGGACAGGTTCACGAAGAGCGTCACCTGCCGCCCCGCGGCGCGCAGGTCGCGCAAAGCGCCGATTGCGCGCTGCACCACGATGCGGTCTATGTCCCCGGAGAGGCCGGCCTGCTCGGCAGCGGGCATGAACTCCGCAGCCGTTATCAGGTCGGCATTGCCTGCTCCCATCCGCACCAGCACCTCATAGTTCTCCGAGGGGTCGCCG
This sequence comes from Pseudomonadota bacterium, assembly GCA_021785795.1. Next base: position 26,621 of record JAJYEK010000027.1, on the reverse strand, counting down.
TGAAGATTCACGATCGGCTGGTACAGCAGCCGCAGGCCGTCGGTCCGCAGTGCGGTCTCGACGGCCTTTGCGATGCCGCTGGCGCGGTCGATCCGGTGGACCGTGGCAGACGGCCGATTTGCCGGCGCAACGTCCATGACCACCGCCGGTTCGACTGGCCGCTGCTGCAGCGTGCTGCGGGTCTGGTAGGCGAGCGCCAGTGCCTGCTCCGCTCCGTTCACCGTGGCGTCGATGGCTGCTATCCCCGCGGCGCAGCGGCAGGTGAACGTGTTGCCGTCTTCGCTGACGCTGACTTCGCCGAATGTCCTGCGGATGTCGGCGGCCGTGTCCATGCCCGGCCGCCCGGCGGAATCCGCCAGCAGCACCGCGAATTCATCGCCGCCGAAGCGCGCCAGGATGTCTTCGTCGCGCAGATTTTCGTGCAGCAGCTGCGCCAGTTTCACGATCACCCGGTCACCGGTGGCGTATCCGTACCGGTCGTTGATTTCGCGCAGCTGCTCCAGATCGACGTGCAGCAGCACGGCGGTTCGCCCGCCCGCCCGCGCCGCCGCCACCGCTTCGCCCAGAGCATGCAGAAAATAGCGCCGGTTGTACAGGCCGGTGAGGGGGTCGTGATCGTGCAAAAACTGGAGCCGGCTTTCGATGTTCTTCTGCCGCGAGATGTCGGTCACCCTGATCTGGTGCCAGTTCTCGCCGTCCATGCGGATCGCCGAGATCGTGATGTCTGCCGGAAAACGCGATCCATCCTTGCGGATGGCGGTGAGTTCATCGACCCGCACCCCCTGAGGGTCGCGTGCGGCCTTGCGGAACTGCTCCTTCAGGCGCGGATGGTCGCCCCGTTCGATCAGGTTGAGGACCGGGATCTCCTCCAGCTCCCCGACATCGCCGTAGCCGAACAGCCTGAGATAGGCGGAGTTGGCGCTGGTATGCATGCCATCCTGGCTGTAGCAGATCGCATCGTGCGAGCCGTCGACCAGGGCCCGGTAGCGCTCCTGCATCTCCGAGAGCATCTGCCGCGTCTCTTCGAGTTCGATGCGGGACTGCGCGACGGCGAGTTCGCGCTCGATGACCGGCGCCAGCCGGGAAGTCTGGTGCTTGAAGACCACGTCGCGCGCCCCGCCGGCCATGAGATCCGCCATGTCCGCATCGCTGATCGTGCGGGTCATGAGAATGCAGGGAGGGGTGCGCTGCGCCTGTCTCAGGGTATCCAGGATGACGGGAACGCTCAGGTGCGGTACGTCCGTCTCGGCGATGACGATGTCCCAGGGTTCCCTGGCGAGCGCCATCTGCAGCCCGGTGATTTCCTGGATCCGCTGGCTCTTGGGCAAATAGCCGGCATGCCGCAGCGTCTCGACCGCCAACTCTGCGTCGTCCGGCGAATCGTCGATGATCAAGACGTGCAGCAGCTTCTTGTCCAACGCATCGGCCTCTTAAAAGCGAAATTCCGGCGATGTGGCGGGCGGTTGCGTGCATCTGCGAATGGCTTCCGGCGAAGCGGTGTCGCGAGCATGAGCCGTTCGGAATCGCAATGATTACCGGAGAATTATAACACATGCCCGGGCCGCCGGCGTGGTGACCGCGGGCGGCCGCAGTCGCCGGGCGCCATTGACCTCGGTACGCTCCACCGACCAGAATAGTGGGGATGGACTTGAGCCTCGTCACCCTGGGCAAGGAGCTGGTCTCCCTGCTCACGATCCTGACCCCCTTCAATGTCCTGCCGGTGTATGTGACGCTTACCGTCGGCATGTCGCAGCGGGCGCGGGAACACGCTCTGCGCAAGACCCTGGCGGCGGTGTTCGTGACACTGCTGTTCTTCCAGCTAAGCGGCCTGTACCTCTTTCAGATGCTCGGAGTCTCATTGCCGAGCTTCCAGATCGCGGGCGGCCTCATCATCGCGTCGGTTGCCTGGTCCATGCTGCACGCCAATCTTTCGCGCACCCAGACGAGCCGTACCGAAGGGGCCGAAACGATGGAGAAGGAGGACTTCTCCATCGTTCCGCTTGCCATCCCCATGCTCTCGGGTCCGGGCGCGATTACCACCGTGATCCTGCTGTCGCAGCAGCAGCAAGGGATGCGCGGCGACATCGCGCTCACGGCGCTCATCGCATTGTCAACGCTGATCCTCTATCCGGTGTTCCGCCTGGCCCAACCCCTGTTTGGCTGGCTGGGCGTAACGGGAACGCGCATTCTCACCCGCATCATGGGCATGCTGCTGCTCGCCATCGCGGTCGAGTTCATCATTCAAGGGGTCGGCCGCTCGTTTCCCAAAGTGCATTGAGCGCCGCAGGGGAGGCCGCTTCAGTGCTCCTGGCCGGCAGCCGGGGGAACCAGCAGGAATTCCAGCAGAGCTTTCTGGGCATGGAGCCGGTTTTCGGCCTCGTCCCAGACGACGCTCTGGGGGCCATCGATTACGGCCGGATCCACCTCATAACCGCGGTAGGCCGGCAGGCAGTGCATGAACAGGGCGTCTCGGTGGGCCAGCTGCATGAGCTGGGAATCGACCATATAGCCGGAAAAATCCTTCATCCGCTGCGCTTTTTCGTCCTCCTGGCCCATGCTCGCCCAGGTATCGGTGATGACGATGTCAGCCGACCTCGCCGCCTGCCGCGGGTCGCGTGTCAGCGTGACGCAGCCGCCGGCGGCTGCAAGCACCTCTGCGTTCGGTTCGTAACCGGCGGGTGTGGCGACGACCACGTTAAATCCAAAGCGAATGGCAGCGTTGATCCAGGAATGGCAGACGTTGTTGCCGTCGCCGATCCACGCGGCAGTCCGTCCGCCAATGGGGCCACGCCTCTCGACGTAGGTCTGGATGTCGGCGAGCAGCTGACAGGGATGGAACCTGTCGGTAAGCGCGTTGATCACGGGCACGCACGAGTGTTCGGCGAAGCGTGCGACCATGTCGTGTTCATATGCGCGGATCACGATCACGTCGACCATGCGGGACATCACGCGTGCCGTATCTTCGATCGGCTCGCCGCGCCCGAGATGCGTGTCGCGCGGCGACAGGAACAGGCTGCTGCCGCCAAGCTGGCCCATGCCGGCTTCGAACGACACGCGCGTGCGCGTCGAGGACTTCTCGAAGATCATCGCCATGGTCCGCTGGCGCAATGGCGTGTGCAGTTCGCCGCGCCGGCGCATCGCCTTGAGTTCGATCGCCCGCCCGATCAGCTGCTCGAGTTCGGTGCTGGTCAGGTCGAGCAGGGACAGAAAGTGTCTCGGCTTCACGGACCTGCGTCCAGGGCCTGGGGCGGTGCCAGGAAGTCCCGCACCAGGCCGCCCAGCATGCTCACGATCTGGTCGGCTTCGGCGTCCGTGATGATCAGCGGGGGCAGCAGGCGCACCACCCGGTCGGCGGTGACGTTGATGAGCAGGCCGGCATCGAGCGCGAGCCGCACGAGGTCCTTGCAGGGCCGGTCGAGCTCCACCGCGAGCATCAGTCCCTTACCGCGGATATCCTTGACCCCCGGCACGGCTGCGAGCTCCTGCCGCAGCCCGGCAAGGATGCGGTCACCGAGCCCGGCCGCGCGCCGATCCAGCCCCTCGCTACGGAGTATGTCGAGGACTTCGAGCGCCACGCGGCACACGAGCGGGTTGCCGCTGAAGGTCGAACCGTGGTTGCCCGGCTGGAAGACCCCGGCGGCGTCACCGTGCGCAAGGCACGCGCCGATGGGTACGCCGTTACCCAGTCCCTTCGCCAGGGTCATCACGTCCGGGACGACGTTCTCGTGCTGACAGGCGAACCATCTGCCGGTGCGGCCCATGCCGGTCTGGATCTCATCGAACATCAGCAGCCAGCCGCGCTCGTCGCAGATCCGGCGCAGTTCGCCTAGGTATCCGGTGTCCGGCACGACAATGCCGCCTTCCCCGGTAACCGGTTCTACCAGAACGGCGACTATGTCCTGGGTGCGCTCGCCGACCTGGGCGACCGACGCAGCGTCGTTGTACGGGACGCGGTAGAACCCCTGTACCAGGGGCTCGAATCCCGCCTGGATCTTGCGGTTGCCGGTGGCGCTCAGGGTGGCCAGCGTACGCCCGTGGAAGCTGCCCTCCATGACGATGATCCCGGGCGTCAGAATCTTGCGCTGATGGCCGTAGAGGCGGGCAAGCTTGATCGCGGCCTCATTCGCCTCCGCTCCCGAATTGCAGAAAAAGACATTGTCCATGCCGGCCAGCAGACACAGTTCTTCCGCCAGCCTTGCCTGCAGCGGCACCTCGTACCAGTTTGAGGTGTGCAGCAGCTTCCCCGCCTGATCACACAGCGCGCGGGTGATGCGCGGATGTGCGTGGCCGAGCCCGCAGACAGCGATCCCGGACAGTGCATCCAGATATTTCCGGCCGTTTACATCCCACAGCGACGCACCCTGGCCGCGCTCGAAGGCGACAGGCAGCGGACTGAATACCGGCATCTGGTGAGATTTCGCCATGCCTTTTGCAATCACCAAAAACATAAAGGCGCCCTGCAAGCAGGGCGCCGCGATCATCGCCGACAGCTATCATTGTTGCCGTTAACAATAACCCAAGTCTTCCGATTCGCCAAATGCGAAACCCAAAATTTTTTTTGGCGTGACCAAATCCGGGAGACTGCACCGGGCACGATGTGCGGTGCAGACCGCCGGCAAGGACGCATGGCCGTGTGCCGCCTTGCTCCGTGACGAAGCACGGCGGCTTGCGGTAAGATGCTCCGGTAGCAATTTCGCAGGTGATCGCATGGCCAAGTTCTACGAGTGCCTGAACACCAGCTTGCGGGAATTCATCCAGCGCCAGCACGTATTCTTTGTCGCCACCGCTCCGCGGTCCGGCCGCATCAATGTCTCCCCGAAGGGCGCCGACACCTTCCGCATTCTCGATGACCGGTGTGTGGCCTATCAGGACATTACCGGCAGCGGCAACGAAACTGCAGCCCATCTGCGCGATGACGGCAGGCTCACGATCATGTTCTGCAGCTTTGATGCGGATCCGCTCATCCTGCGGCTCTACGGGCACGGCCGTGCGCTGCAGCCGGGCGACGCGGACTGGATGGGGCTCGCCGCGCGTTTCACCACGCTGCCGGGGGTGCGGCAGATCATGCTGCTGCAGATAGGGTCGGTCCAGACGTCCTGCGGCTACGCCGTTCCGCGGTACCGCTATGAAGGCGAACGTGACACCTACCAGCGCTGGGCGGAAAAGAAGGGCGTGCCGGGGCTGGCCGCCTATCAGGCGGAAAAGAACCGCGTGAGCATTGACGGATTGCCGACCGGCCTGCGTGCGAAGGCCGACGCAACAGATCCGGGCGAATGCCCCGCTGGAGATATTCGGCACCCGCCTTGAAATCATCTGGAACCTGTCTTAACCTAAGCAGCCGACGATTCCACTCAACTATTATTTGTTCATAACGAGGAATAACCATGAAGAACCCGTTAGATTCCCTGTGGGGTACCATCATTTCCGGCGTGGTCTTGTCGCTGATTCTCTACTACATCGCGCAGCACTTTCTCCTGACGACCTGAATGCTGCGCGGCACCAGCGACGTGCTGGGAACAATTAAAAAATAATCGCGAAAAGGAGTGCACGACATGAGCTTTGAACTGTTTACCGACCGTTGGCTGCACATACTGGCCGGCATCATGTGGATCGGCCTGCTCTACTATTTCAATTTCGTCCAGGCGGTAGCGCTGCCCAAGGCGCGTGCAGACAACACCGCGGCCGGCATCACCAAGCACGTGGCCCCGCAGGCATTGCTATATTTCCGCTGGGCCGCCGTCGTCACCTGGCTGTCCGGTGCCTATTATCTGTTCCGTTCCGGCATCGGATTTACCAACGCCTTCCTGCTGCGCGGCGGCGCCATGCCCATCGGGATCGGCGCCTGGCTGGGAACGATCATGCTGTTCAACGTCTGGGTTCTGATCTGGCCGAATCAGAAGAAGATACTGGGCATGGTCCAGGCCGATGACGCGGCGAAGGTTAAGGCCGGCCGTATCGCCTTCCTGGCGTCGCGCACGAACACCATGCTGTCCATTCCGATGATCTTCTTCATGATGGCGGGCACCCTCGGGCTGCCGAAGTAAGCGCTTTCCTGTCACCCGGCAGGCCGCGGGCCGTGTTCCGCGGCCTGCCGCCTGTCTGCCTTGCGCCCGGCGGGGAGCTTTGATTGTCGAGCCCGGCCAAGCCGCCGGCCGCCCACTGCACAATCTCCCCCGACTGCTGGATTTCCCGGCGGACCGGTATCTGCGCGAGATCGCGGGTCACTGGGATGTGCGCGCCATGTCGAACATGGAGCGGTTCGATCACCTGCTGGGCGCGGTTGCTGTGTCGCCCTTTCCCTGGAAGGCGCTTGCGGCATGAGCGAAGATGAAGATCACCCGAGCTGCGTGCTGCGCCTGTAGCCGAGCCGGGAGCAGGCCGCAAGCCTTCGCCGCTGGCAGGGAGGTCTGCGCCGGATCTGGAACGAATCGCTAGACTGGTGCTTCAAGCAGCGCACGGAAACCGGCAAGTGGCCGGACAAAGGCGCGATCCAGGCGTACATGGTTTCGCTCAAGCGCCGGGAAGAAACGAAGTGGATGGCGGAGATCCCGGCGCATGCGATCCTGGCCTTGGCCGGGGATCAGCGCCGCGCGTTCGTGAACTGGTTCGAGAAGCGCGCCAAGCGCCCAAAGTTCCGCGGCAAGTTCGAGCGGCAGTTCTCCGTCTACATGGTCAATCAGCAGACGGCGTTCGGCGCGGGCAAGGCCAAGCTGCGGAAGCTGGGCGAAGTGCGGTTCCGCGCCGGCGACTTGCCTGCCGGGCGGCTCATGGGCGCTCGCGCCTACCGCCAGGCGGACAAGTGGTACTTGTCGGCCGTCTTTGAGTGCGAGGCCCCGGAGTACGCGTCGCCCGCCGCCCTGCGCATTGGCATCGACATGGGCGTCAAAGCGCTTGCGACCGCCTTCGACGGCGAGAAAACCATCAAGGTCGAATCGCCCAAGGCGCTGCGCAAGCATGAGCAGAGGCTCACGCGCTACCAGCGCATGGTGTCCAGGCGCAAGAAGGGCAGCAAGCGCCTGGCGGCCGCGAAGCGTCGCGTGGTCAGGCTGCATCAGTGAATCGCCAACATCCGCAAGGAATGCGCGCACCAGGCCACGGCACGACTCGTTCGCCACGCGCATGAGATCGTCGTCGAATCGCTCAACGTCAAGAACATGGCGAAGAACCGCCGTATTATGGATGTGCCCGTCCTGCGGAACGAAACACCAGCGCGACGAAAACGCCGCGCGAAACCTTTACGCGTACCCCGAGGAACGGGGAAACGCGGGCGAATCGACGCCCAAGACGCGCGGGGAGACGGGAGAGCAGGAGACGGCGGCAACGCCCGCTCCGGTGCCCGTCGACGAACCGCGAATATCGAAACAGACCGCGGAGCATGCTGTTGTGGCCTAAAGTAAATAATTCCGATCGCTCACGACGAGAAAACATTACCGCATCCATGAGTTCGCAAAACGAACCGGTCGTTCGGTGCAGACCGTGCGCAGATGGGCGCGCGAAGGAGAACTCAAGGCCAGGCGGTTCCCGTCGGGCCGTCGTAATTTCGATGAATCCGATGTGTGCGCATTGATGGGCGCAAAGCCCGCAGTGCGCGAAATGGTGGTGTATTGCCGCGTCAGCAGCGCTGGCCGGAAAGGCGATCTCGTTTCCCGGGTCGCCGCCATGGAGGCCTGCTGTCTTGTCGGCGCGATCCCGGTCGATCAGTGGGTCCCGGAGATCGGCGCCGGAATGAATTTCAAACGGGGTCCACAGCCTTAGACATACGCCAAAAACCGGCTTATGCTGGATCGCTGCGGCCGGGCCAGGCGCAGCCGCAGACCAGGCCGCCAGGAGAGCACCAAGGAAAGCATGATTCCCATGAATGATACCAGACAGGTTGCGACCACCGTCATCATGGCGGCCATCATCGGCATCGTGTTCTATGCTGCCGGATACGGCCACGCAACAAGCCGGGCCCTGCAGCGGGAGGGGCGACTGACGAACGCGACGCGGGCGCAGCAAAGCCGTCTCGCGGCGCTCAAGAGCCGCATCGCGCTTCTGCGTGCACGGATTGCCCTGTACCAGGCGGTCGGCGCCGTCGGCCAGCAGAACGAGGCAACGGCCAACGGGCATATCGAGCAGGCGTCAGCTGCCCTGGCCGCGGTCGATGCGCAGGCGGCAGGCGTGGATCCGGGCCGGTTGAGTCTCATCCAGGGTCAGCTGCGGGGCTTTGCGTTGCAGCAGTCCCTGGATCCCCAAGCGCAGCAAAGCCAGATCCAGGCGCTGGGAGCGGAGCTGAGCAAGCTGATTGCGGTGCCGGCCCCGGAGAGTCCGTCCGCCGCCGGGTCTGCACGGTAACGGATTTTCCTGCCAGGCGCCCGTGCGTGGCGATGCCTGGGCGCGACGTGCCGGGCCGGCGTCAGTTCGGCGGAGTGCCTGGGGCCGGGGAGGCGGTGCCCGCCGGGCGCCGGGCGCTGCTGCGCAGCGCATCCAGGAACTGGCGCGTGCAGGCACTCCACGTATAGCGTAGGGCTGCCTGCCGGCAGCGCTGCGGATCAAGCGACAGTGCGGCCAGCGCGGCTTGTTCCAGGTTCTCGTCGAGAATTCCGGTGACGCCGTTTTCTATGATGTCGCGTGGCCCCTGAACGGGAAAAGCAGCCACCGGCACGCCGCAGGCCAGTGCTTCGATCAGTACCAGGCCGAAGGTATCGGTGCGGCTTGGGAAGACGAAGACGTCGGCCGCAGCGAAGCACTGCGCGAGATCCTCGCCGGTCTTGAACCCCGTGAACACGGCGAGCGGATAGCGGCGGCGCAGCATGTCGAGGTCCGGGCCGTCTCCGACCACATAGCAGGTACCGGGAAGGCGCAGATTCAAGAAGGCCTCGATATTCTTTTCCACCGCCACGCGGCCGACATACATGAAGATCGGGCGCGGCCGGTCCGGGATGCTCCGCGGGCGCGGCCGGTACAGTTCGGTGTCCACGCCGCGCGACCACAACCGCAGATTGCCGAATCCGCGCTGTTCCAGGTGCCGGCGTACGCTTTCCGTGGGCACCAGGGTGGCATCTGCGGGCTTGTGGAACCAGCGGCTCAGGGTGTAGCCCGCCCGCAGCGGCACGCCCGTACGCAGTTTGAGGTACTCCGGGAACTGGGTGTGGAACGACGTCGTGAACGGAAAACCGCGGCGGACGCACCAGCGGCGCACGGCGAGGCCGAGTGGCCCCTCGGTGGCAATATGAACCGCGTCGGGGGCCAGCCGGTCGAGCGCGGTCCGGATCCGGCGCCCGGGGAAAAGGGCAAGCCGGATCTCGGGATAGGTCGGGCAGGGCACGGTCGTGAAGCCCTGCGGCGTGAGCAAGGTGACCTCGTGGCCCCCGGCCCGCAGTTCGTGCTCGGTGTGATCGAGCGTCGTGACGACGCCGTTAATTTGCGGAAACCAAGCGTCGGTCGCGATGACTATGTTCATCTGATTCCTCGGATAGAAGCAGAACGCTTTCGTCTGCCCAGCGGATTACCGCCAGGCTCCCGTCCGCCCTTTCAACCAGGGCGGTGCAGCTCTCTACCCAGTCTCCGTCGTTGCAATAGAGGATGCCGTCACGCGTCTCTATGATCGCCCGATGGATGTGGCCGCAGACCACGCCGTCGAAGTTGCGCCTGCGTGCTTCGTGTACCACGGCACTTTCAAATTTCGTGATGAAATTTACGGCGTTCTTCACCTTGTGCTTGAGATAGGCGGACAGCGACCAGTACGGAAAGCCGAGCCGCCGCCGCGCCACGTTGAACCAGCGATTGACTGTGAGCAGCAGGTCGTAGGCGTGACTTCCGAGCACCGCCAGCCAGCGGCTGTGCGTGACGATGCTGTCGAACTCGTCGCCGTGCAGCACAAGCAGGCGTCGGCCGTCGGCCGTGCGATGGACCGCCTCGGGAAGAATGCGGACCCCGCCGAAGGTATTTCCGGCGTAGTCCCGAAAGAGCTCGTCGTGGTTGCCGGGAACATAGGTGACGCGGGTCCCGCGCGCGGCCTTGTCCAGAACCGCCTGAATCACGGTGTTGTGCAGCGGCGGCCAATAGGCGCTGCGTTTCATGCTCCAGAAATCGATTGCATCGCCCACGATATAGAGGTGGTCCGACTCGGTGTGCTTCAGGAAATCCAGCAGGAATTCTGCGCGGCAGGACCGCAGACCAAGGTGCATGTCCGAGATCCAGATGGCATTGAAACGCAGTGGATTCATCGCTGTGGCCTCGTTGCGTTTGGCACTGGCGCAGTATCCGCGGCTTATTTGACGGTGATTTGAAGCCTTTGGGTCAATTCCGTGACGATGTTTTACCGGGATATGTCACGATTGCGTCACAACCTGATGTTAGCGTTCGCCGTCGCCAAAAGGACGCACCCGCGGCATTCCACGATCCTCGTGCAAGGTGGTGTGCACGCGGCGGTGCAAAAGACATTACCGGATCACGAATGCGCTTCCGCAAGATCGAGAACCGCATCACCGACCTCGGCCGAGTTGTTCGGGCGGCGGGCTACTCGCTTTCCGGGTTGCGCGCGGCATTCCGCAAGGAGGCGGCATTCCGCCAGGAGGTCATCGTGTTTGCACTGCTGGCGCCGGTGGGCGTGTGGCTGGGACGCAATGGCATCGAACGGGCGCTGCTGGTCGGAAGCCTGCTCCAGGTGCTGGTTGTCGAGCTGCTCAATTCTGCGGTCGAGGCAACGGTGGACCGTGTCGGCCGGAAATGGCACAAGCTCGCCGGACGGGCCAAGGACATGGGTTCGGCCGCCGTCGCGCTGGCGCTGATTCTGGCGGTCGTGACGTGGGTGCTGGTCCTGGCGGACCGTTGACGCGGTCCCCCTCAGCTGCCGAACAGGCCGGCCAGGTGCGCCAGGTACGCCGGTGCCGCCGTGTCCTGTTCGGCCGGGGACCAGGGCGCCCGTTCGCCAGATGCCAGCGGGCGGTACGGCCCGGCCTTGGACTCGAAGAAGACTCCTCCGGGCGCGAGCGACACGAGGGTATGAAAGACCCCGTGCGGAATCGTGACTCCGACCGCCGGGCCGGAGGGTTCGAGCACGGCGGTGCCAGTGACACTCCCGGAGTGATCGAAAAAGACGACACCGAACCGGCCGCGCAGTGCGACGATCGTTTCGTCCTTGGCCGGATCGGCGTGGCAGTGCGGCTGGATGTAGGAGTCCGGTTCCATGGCATTGAGCAGCCGGTGGCTGGCATCCTCATCGGCCGCATGGAAGTTGTAGTTCTTGCGGTGCCGCGGCGATTCCCGGGCCATGCGTGAAACCTCATCGAGCAGCGTACGGTCGATCAGCGGGGCAGTCTTCATGGTGCGTTCCGTCGTGGTATGAAGCAGCGCCCATGATAGCAGAGCGGGTCGAGGAGGATTGCGGTCCAGGCCGCCAGCTTCGAGCGTCATCCATTCTGGGATTGTTGACGTGGGTCAAGGACGATCTGCGGCGCCGGGCTTAGCGTGGATCCTTCAGGCACGGCTGCACGGCCGGAGCGACCCGGCTGCGGCCGTCGCCGCACCGATGCTGCCCGCCCCGGTACGGGGTGCGGTGGTTGCGGGAGGAGCGCCAAAGATGGCCCACAAGCGGATCCTGTTCCGGTCTGCTGCGCGTGAGAAGATTCTCCGCGGAGCCACCGCGCTCGCCGATGCAGTGCGGATCACCCTCGGTCCCAAATCCAAGTCGGTTCTGATCCAGCGGAAGTGGGGCAACCCCATCGTCTGCAACGACGGCGTTACTATCGCCAAGGAAATCGATTTCGAGGATCCCGAGGAGAATCTCGGTGCCCAGGTGCTCCGCCAGGCGGCGGAGAAGACCGCGGATACGGTCGGAGATGGCACCAGCACCGCGACCATTCTGGCCCATGCCATGTTCGCCGACGGGATCCGCAATGTCGTGGCCGGCGCCAGCGCCGTCGACATCAAGCGCGGCCTGGAGCGCGGCCTGCGGGCCGCGGTTGAATCGCTGCGCGCCCTGTCTCGGCCTGTCGGTACGCGCAGGGAAAAGGTGCAGGTCGCCACCATCTCCGCGCACAATGATGCGGTCATCGGCGAACTGGTCGCGGAAGCCATGGAGAAGGTGGGCGGCGACGGCGTGATTACAGTCGAAGAGTCCAAGACGACGGAGACGCAGCTGGAAGTGGTCGAGGGCATGCAGTTCGACCGCGGCTATCTCTCTCCCTACTTTGTCACCGACACCGAGAAGATGGAAGCGGTCCTGGAGGATGCCTATCTGCTCATTGCCGACAAGAAGATCGGCGCGCTGCAGGATTTAATCGGGCTGCTGGAGCAGGTCGCCAAGGCCGGACGGCCGATCCTGTTTGTGGCCGAGGAAGTCGAAGGCGAAGCGCTCGCGACGCTCATCGTCAACCAGATTCGTGGCGTCCTGCACAGTGCTGCGGTCCGGGCCCCCGGGTTCGGGGACCGGCGCAAGGATCTGCTCGGTGATATGGCGGTGCTCACGGGCGGCCAGGTGATTTCCGAGGAGATCGGCATCAGGCTCGAGAATGTCAAGCCGGATCAACTCGGCCGTGCGAAGCGCGTGGTGGTGAGCCGTGATGCGACGACGATCATCGGCGGCGGGGGTGACCGGCAGGCGATCGAGGCGCGCATCCAGCAGATACGCAGGCAGGCGGAGAAGGCGGCCAGCGACTACGACCGGGAGAAGCTCGAAGAACGTCTGGCCAAGCTGTCCGGAGGCGTGGCCGTGATCCGCGCGGGCGCACCATCAGAGGCCGAGATGAAAAGCCGCAAGGAGGCGCTTGAGGACGCGATCAGCGCCACCAAGGCGGCGGTTGCCGAAGGCATTGTCCCCGGCGGGGGTCTCGCGCTCCTGCGCGCCGCGGCCGCGGTGATCGCTGCGCAGGGCGGGTGTGATGGCGACGAAAAGACCGGACTGCAGATCCTGGCGCGGGCGCTGGAGGTGCCTACCCGCCAGATCGCCGAGAACTCCGCGGTGGACGGTGGTGTGGTGGTCAGCCGCATGCTCGCCGGCGAAGGAAACCGGGGGTTTGACGCCGCCACCAAGCAATATGTCGATCTGGTTGAGGCGGGCATCGTCGATGCGACCAAGGTCGTGCGCATTGCCCTGGAGAATGCCGTGTCGGTGGCGAGCGTGCTGCTCCTGACCGAGGCCACCATGACCGAAATCCCCGAGCCAGACGAAGCCGCAAAGGCGGCCGCGCCGCAGTCCGGACTGTAATTCCTGCGGGCTGCGGCGGCCACCGCCGGCGTGCCCGATATCTCCGTCGCGGAGACCGATAATGCCCATAACCAAACTCGAAAGCGCCGGTACCGCGCCCGCACATGCGGAACTGCCCCCATCCAGCCTGCGCATCCGCTTCGGCGCCGGGCTGCTTCCCTTCCAGACCACGCTTGATCTGCCCGAGACCCGCGAGATCATCGGTCAGGAGCGTGCCGTGCGGGCCATCGATTTCGGGCTGCACGTGGCCGGGCACGGTTACAACATCTACGTGTCCGGTGTGCCGGGAACCGGAAAGAGCGCCATCATCAGGCCGATGCTGCGGCAGGTCGCCGAATCGCAGCCGACTCCGGAAGACTGGTGCTACGTCTACAATTTTCGCGACCCGGACCGGCCGCGCGCTCTCAGTCTTCCAGCCGGCAAAGGACGCGAGTTCCGGCGCCACATCGACGAGCTGGTGAGCGCGCTGCAGGAGGCGCTGCGCAAGGTATTCCAGAGCAAGGATTACGAGGAACAGCATCAGACCCTGCAGGAGAGCTTCTCGAAGACGCATGCCGCGCTCAGCGCAGAGCTGGAAGAACGCGCAAGGCAGCTCGATTTCGTGATCAAGACCACGCCCATGGGGTTCGTGACGATGCCCATTCAGAAGGGAAAGCCGATCACCGCCGAGGAATTCGCAGAGCTCGATCCCGACGCCAAGGCCGACATCCAGCGCCGCGAGAAGGATGTGGACGAGGCGGTACGCGTGTTCCGCCAGAAACTGCGCGCCTTGCAGGACGAGGTAAACCAGAAGGTCGATGAACTCAACCGGCGGGTGGCGAGCTACACGTCCGAGCACCTGTTCGAGGGCGTGCGCGAAACATACCGGGAATTTCCGGCGATCGTGGATTACGTGCGCTCCATGCAGGACGATGTCCTCAAGAACTTCGAAGGCTTTCTGGCGACGACGGAGGCGTCGGATGCCTCCGAGGACAGCGCCGACCGCTTCGTGATCCGCTACGCGGTGAACCTCGTCGTGGACAACGAAGATACGCGCGGGGCGCCAATCCTTGAGGACACCAATCCGACCTATGCCAATCTCGTGGGGCGGGTGGAGCGCAAGGCGCGCATGGGCTTCCTGTACACGGACTTCACGCTCATCAAGGCCGGTTCGATACTGAGGTCGAATGGCGGCTACCTGCTGGTGAACGCGCTCGATGTGCTGCGAAGCCCGTTTTCATGGGAGGCGCTGAAGCGTGCCATCCTGCGCCAAGAGGTCGTAATCGAGGACCCTACGGAAGCCTACGGCATCGTTTCCACGGCTTCCCTCAGGCCGGAGCCCGTGCCGATACGGCTGCGCGTGGTGATGGTTGGCAGTCCGTTTCTCTATTATCTCCTGCAGGCGTACGACGAGGATTTCGGACGGATCTTCAAGGTGAAGGCAGACTTTGACCTAGTACGGGACCGGGCGGACGAATCGCCGATGCAGTATGCGCACTTCGTCGCCAATCTGTGCCGCGACGAGGGTTTGCTGCCCTTCGGTGCCGACGCGGTTGCCGGCATCCTGGAGCAGGCGGCGCGCGCGGCCGAGGACCAGGGCAAGCTGTCAGTACGGTTCAGCGATCTGGCTGATCTGGTACGTGAATCGAGCTACTGGGCGGCCCGCGACGGCGCCACGGTCACGGGACGTGCCCATGTCGGCAGGGCCATCGAAGAGAAGATCCACCGCTCGAACCTGCTGGAGCAGCGCATTCACGAGGCCATTGCCGAAGGGACCCTCATGGTGGACGTGGCTGGCGAAGTCACAGGCCAGATCAACGGGCTGTCGGTTCATGACCTTGGCGATTTCTCCTTCGGCCGTCCGGCGCGCATCACGGCGCGGGCGTTTCTCGGCGGCCGTGGGGTCATGAACATCGAGCGCGAGGCCAAGCTGAGCGGCAACGTGCACAGCAAGGGCATGCTGATCCTGGCCGGCTTTCTCGGCGGGCGGTTTGCCCGCAGCAACAGGTTGTCGCTGTCGGCAACCATCGCGTTCGAGCAGAGTTACGGCATGGTGGAGGGAGACAGCGCGTCGGTGGCGGAGCTTCTGGCGCTGTTGTCGGCGCTTGCGGATGTGCCGCTGCACCAGGGGATCGCAGTCACCGGCTCGGTGAATCAGCGCGGAGCTGTGCAGCCCGTGGGTGGGGTAAACGAGAAGATCGAGGGATATTACGCGGTGTGCAAGGCGATGGGTCTTTCCGGCAGACAGGGGGTCGTCATTCCCCAGGCCAATGTCAGGCATCTCATGCTCAAGGAAGAAGTGGTGGAGGCAGTCGCGGCCGGGATGTTTCACGTTTACGCGGTGTCCAGCGTGGACCAGGCGCTGGAAATCCTCACCGGCCGGGTCGCAGGCGAGATGCGCTGGGACGGCAGCTACCCGGCGGGTTCGGTCAATGCAACGGTGCTCGAGCGTCTGCGCGAGATGGACGAGCTTCTGGCGCAGCGTAGCCGCCACGGCAGCAGCCAGACGGAAGATCTGGAACAGTGACGGAACCGGCCGGGATCCGGCGGCACCTATCGCGGGGCCTGTCATGAAGCGGCCATCAGTCGTTCGATGGGCGTACCGTTAATGGAATAGACGGCCCCTTCCCGCACCGCATTGTGACGCGTCAGGGCGACGTTGCATTGGCTTCGCTCAATGCGAGCGAGGCGATCCATGAAGACCCCGCCAATTCCGCGAATCACTGTGTTCCGTCATCGGCTTATGGCCTCGCCACCGGGGCTATGTCGCTCGGTCAAACGCGGGATCAATGCTGTGGGGAAATTCAGCATGCTGCCATGAAGCCCGCGCGCGCCGCGATTCGCAGCGGGGCCGGCATCGGTTCCCGCTGCAGCGCCACGATGACCTTGCCGTTTATCGCGAAACAGTCTTGAGGGGGGCCGATCAACGCTGGGCCATCGGCTTTCGGCGACCGCAAGCATGATGTTGCCGCCCTAACTGTTGCCCTAAAACGGAAGCATAACCCTGCCGAAGCGGCGAGGTTTTGCTTCTAGACTCAGCGATCCCGTGATCCATGACCCGGGCATTGCGCTTCCGGCACGGCGATTGCAATTCCCCGGAGTAGCTTCGTTCAGGGCCGGCCTTTACCTGGTTCCAATTTCGATAATTAATCAAGGAGCATATTCATGTCCATTAGTGGCATCAATTCGGGCAGCACTGCATACCAGAACAGCCTACAGAGCCCGTTTCAGCAGGGAACGGCAGATTTCCAGCAGCTCGGACAGAGCCTGGGCACAGGAAACCTGTCCGGGGCGCAGCAGGCATTCTCGGCACTGATGAGCCTGATCCAGTCCCAGGGCAGCAGCACTGCAAATGCGAACGGCAGCAGCGGCAACGGTTCGCCGCTTTCAGGCGGCAACGGTTCGCCGCTGGCAGCCGATCTGACCCAGATCGGCCAGGCCTTGCAGGGCGGCAATCTGTCGGCGGCCCAGCAGGGATTTGCCAACCTCATGCAACATCTGCACGGTCATGGGCATCACCATCATGGCGGCAACGTGCAGGGCGGACAGAACGCACAGGCGGTTCCGGCTGCGAGCAGCAGCGACGGCGATGGTGACGGCAGCGGCACCATCAACGTGACGGCCTGAGTAATCCTGGCTGGCGGCACGCGCCGGCCTCTCCGGCCTGGCGTGTGTCGCTCGCCCTCTTCTGCCAGGCCGGTTCCGGCCTGCTCCTTCCCTGTTCCCCGCTCCCGTTCGCGGGCTGCGCGGTCGCGCGGCCGGTTCTCGCAACCCTGCGATCGGGTGGGAATAAACCAGGATGCTCATGACGTCCTTATATGGAGCAGGATCCAGCGGACCGGCAGCCACAGGCACAACCCCGCATGGATCGAACGGCGGGGCGGTTTTTCGCCCCATAGTCCGGCGCGATGGCGATTTGTCCACAACGGAGGAGCGCATGATGGGTATTAACGAAGGGTTTTCGGGCTGGAAGTCTGTGCGGCGCACTGCAGGTGCCGTTGCGGTGGCGGCGGCGGTGCTGGGCACATCCGGCCAGGCCGCCGCAGCCGCGTTTCACGGGGCGGTTGCGACGAAGTCGAGCTACGGTGCGATCTTCCAGATCGACAACGGCAGCAACGGGGCGATCAAGAAAACGATCAACAACGTGGAGAATCTGCTGCAGGATCCCAGGCTCAAGGGAAAGGTGCGGATCGAGCTGATTGCCAACAGCAAGGGATATGCCATCTATGTCAAGAACAACGGCTTCGAGAAGAAACTGCTCAAACTGAAGAAGCAGGGCGTGATTCTGGCACAGTGCAACAACACGCTGCGCGAGCTGCATGTGAACCGCAACAGCCTCTATCCTTTTGTGACCGTGGTCCCCTCGGGAATGGGCGAGATTACCATCCGCGAGTCGGAAGGCTGGGCCTATATCCATCCGGGTGCGCCCACCCACGCGTCGTTCTAGCTAACCACGCCCGGGTTGCGGGGTTCCTTCGGGTCGCCGCTGCCCGGCGGCCGGAGCGAATCCCGCAATCTCGTGCGCACAACATCCTCCGCACGCAAGGCGGGCTTCGCGTTCTGCCCGGGGACACAGCCTCGCAGGTCCGCTATCGGCCCTGGGGACCGGGCAGGACCCGCTCAGTCAGTGTACCCGGTTGAACCGTCCCTCGATTTCCGCTTCGGCGGTCAGCCAGTCTTCGACCGGATCTCCGCCTGCGAATCCGCGGCGCTCTGCCCGATAATAGGCTGCTTCCGCAATCATCCGCCGGCGTTCCTCTGTCGAGACTGCCAGAGAGGCAACGGGTGCTGCCTTGGAAGCCCGATCGGCGGATACGGCTTTTGCCTTTGCCATGTCAATGCCCTCCTTGAAAGTCACATCAGTGCGATCCAGACCACATCCTATCCTATACTTTGCGCCGAATCGGATGTCCATTTCAAGAGTGCACCGCCGGTGGTCAGTAGCGCCGGTTCGTCGGAACCCTACTGGAGCTGGTCGACGATGGTTTTCAAGACCTGCGGTGGCGGTGCCCCCTGGACCACGATCGGCGTCCCGTCCCGGAGCCGGAAAACCATGGCGGGTACTGATTCCTGGCCGGTACGCTGCAGCAGCGCTTCGTTCGCGCGCAGGTCTTTCAAAATCGCCGGCTTCGGCAGAGGTTCTTCGGGGATCCGCCCGAAGCCGGCTGCGCGGCTGAACCCCCGCTCGTTTTGGCGGAACGCGGCAAGTCGGTTTTTGGCATCGAGTATCGCAGCGGCCTTCCCGCGGCTCGTTGCCGTCAGCACGCCGACCGGCAGCCAGCGAAGCTGGACCTGGTTGCGTTTGACCCAGGGACGCAGATCCTCGTATAGCTGGTGACAGTACGGACAGTTCGGGTCGAAAAATATATAGATGACGTGCGGGCTGCGGCCCTCGACGATCCAGGTCCCGTTCCCGATGTTGCTCAAGATGGAGCCGGCGACCAGTTCGGCCGTGTTTTCCGGTCGTGCCGGTGCCGCCAAAGCGGTCTGCGGGGCGAACAGGGCCAGGGCCGGCAGAGCAGCGGTGGCGAGCGAAAAGGTCAGCATGATCGCGCGCAAAGCAGATGTAACATGCTGTTGTTTAACACGAATCAAATTCATAGGCCTCGATCCTGGCTACTATCACAGCAAGCAGCCGATTTTTTGCTAGATTTGGAGATAAGTCGCCAACTTCGGGCTTATCCTTACACATAATTCCATGTTTAGATAGGAGCTTTCCGGGAGCAAGAATGGCCAAACGCGCGATCAAGATTGCCCTACCCCGATACGAATGTTTTGCCGTAGCCGCATTATTCGTGTCACGTTGTGCCGGCGTCAATGTCCAGAGAGTACTGCAGTCGCTCCGCCCCCGGGTCCATTTCTCCTGAAGTGGCTTCGAGTCATTGTCGGGCGGTAGGGGTCGTCAACCTTGAGGCGCGCAAAGCGTCAAAACTGGGGCGCGCACTTTAAAATAGTGAAGGACGGAAGCTCCGGGACTGAGGGCTTAGGATCCAGTCGCCGGTTTCCCGTCCCCGGCGCTTCGGTGTTGATCTTTGCCGCCCCGCGGCAACAAATCTGGCGGCATGCAGACCTTTGCCCATAATCGCTGAATTGGCTCTTAATTGCTGCGATCCGAGCGTCATTTCATCCAAAATAGGCAATTTTCCGCAGATGTAACGCCGGTCGCCCGGCGTTTCGACTCGCTCAAATCGTCTTGGAAAGTCAACACCTTGACCTCGCTGGGCAAAAAACCGATCATACGCCGCTTGAATTCGCCAGGTGTCCGTCCGAATCACCACCGTCAGCCGGTTGCGCGCGGGTTTCCCGGCAATGGCTGTCGAGATAAGAGCATTTTCTCCAACACCAGGGAGATCCATGAAAGCCGCTGACCAGAAACGCCTGCTGCGCGAGATGATCTTTTTCCGCCGCTTCGAAGAACGCTGTTTCGAGGCTTATATGGAACACAAGATCGGCGGTTTCCTGCACCTGTACTCTGGGCAGGAGGCAGTGGCGACCGGTGTCCTCGAGATGATGCAGCGGGGCCAGGATTACGTCATTACGGGTTACCGTGACCATATCCACGCCATCAAGGCCGGCGCCCCGGCGCGCGAGGTGATGGCTGAACTCTATGGCAAGGAGACGGGATCCTCGCGTGGCCGCGGCGGTTCCATGCACATCTTCGATCCGACTGTTCATTTTATGGGAGGCTATGCGCTGGTCGGTCAACCCTTCCCGTTGGCGGCCGGTCTGGCGCTGGCGTGCAAATATCAGGGTGGCGACCGGATTGCGGCCTGCTTTCTCGGCGATGGCGCCAATAACCAGGGCACCTTCCATGAGACCATGAACATGGCATCGCTGTGGCATCTGCCGGTGCTGTTCGTGTGCGAGAATAACCAGTACGCCATCGGCACGCGCATTGATCGCTCGACGGCGGTGGTCGACCAATACAAGCGGGTCTGCGGTTACAACATGCCCTCGAGCCAGCATGACGGACAGGACATCGAGACGGTCATGGCTGCTGCCGGCAAGGCGGTCGAGCATGTGCGGTCCGGGAAAGGCCCGTATTTCATCGAATTTCTTACGTACCGGCAGCGCGGTCATTCAATGTCCGACAAGACTGCCGCCTATCGCAGCAAGGAAGAGGAGGCGGAGTGGGCCAAACGCGACCCGATCAAGCTGTACGGGGAGAAGCTCATCAAGGCCGGGGTCATCGCTGACGCCGACCTCAAGGCCATGGAACGCGACATTTTGAACGAGATCGAGAACGACGTCGTGAAATTCGCCGAGGAGAGTCCGACGCCGAAGGTTGAGGATCTCAATAAGTATGTTCTGGACGACAAACCGGATCCACGCTGGATCGGACCGTTGCAGAACTCCTGACGGCTGACCGTCAGGCAATCGTCAACGAGTAAGGATCAACGCATGGCTGAGCTGGCATACTGGGAGGCGATACGCCGCGCCCATGACGAAGAACTGGCCAATGACCCGATGGTCATCGCCATGGGCGAGGACATCGGCGTCGTGGGCGGGACTTACAAGGCGACTTCCGGCCTGTACCAGAAGTACGGCGAGAAGCGCATCATCGACACGCCCATTTCGGAAAACTCCTATACCGGCATCGGCATCGGCGCCTCGATGGCGGGCATGCGCCCGATCATCGAGATCATGTCGATCAACTTTGCACTGCTAGCCCTCGATACGCTGGTGAACGCGGCCGCCAAGATCCGCTACATGTCCGGCGGACGCGTATCCTGTCCGATCGTGATGCGTACGCCGGGCGGCACGGCGCATCAGCTCGCAGCCCAGCACTCCGCGCGCCTGGCGCGCGTTTTCATGAGCACATCCGGGTTGCGTGTGGTGACTCCGCGCGGCCCCATGGAGGCCTGCGGCATGCTGAAGTCCGCGGTTCGCTGCAACGATCCGGTGATCTTCATCGAGCACGAGCGCATGTACAACATGCGCGAGGAAGTACCGGATACGGAATATTTCCGGCCGCTCGAGGGGGCGGAGATCGTGCGCAAGGGCACCGATATCACCCTCATCGGGTACAACTGGAGCTTCGTGCTCTGCATGAAGGCAGCCGACATGCTGGCGAAGGACGGCATCAGCGCTGAAGTCGTCGACCTGCGCTCGCTCAAGCCGCTCGACCGCGAGACGATCCGTCGTTCGGTCGAGAAGACACACCGTGCGCTGGTTGCGGAGGAAGACGAGGCTGCGGTGGGAGTTGGCGCGGAGATTATTTCCATCATCAACGAGGACTGTTTCTTCGCCCTGGACGCCCAGCCGGTGCGCATCCATGCGGCGGATGTCCCGGTACCCTATGCCGCCAATCTGGAACATGCCGCTATTCCCGACGAGCACGATGTCTACCAGGGGGCGCTCAAGGCCTTGGGCCGCATTTAGGGGCGCCACGGTGACGGCCGCCGGTGACGCCGCAGCTGCCGGATTTCGGAAACCACAACTCGGAATCATCAGAAAACAAGAGAATGGCTGAACCCTACGCGATAAAAATGCCCAAGCTTTCCGACACCATGACCGAGGGGACGGTGGTGTCCTGGGAAAAGAGCATCGGCGATCACGTCACGCGCGGTACGGTGGTGGCGACCGTCGAGACCGACAAGGCGATCATGGATGTCGAGATCTTCCGCGAGGGCTATCTGTCCGGCCCCCTGGTGCCGGTCGACTCGGTGGTCGCGGTTGGCGATGTGATTGCCTATCTGGTTGCAGAGTCCGGCGATGTCAAGGGCGGCGAAGCGCCGGTGCGAGCCGCCGTGCGGGAAGCCGCGGTCGAGACCGAGGCGCCTGCCGAGATGCACTTCGAGCCGTACGGAACCCAGAAGGCTAAAACCCATATTCCCGCCATGCCTCATGGTGCGACACCGGCGCCGCGGCCGCGCGCCGGAAATGCCTCGCCGTATGCGCGCCAGCTGGCCGGAGCGCATGGCATCGATATCAACAGCCTCATCGGAACCGGCTCGTCCGGTATCGTGGTGGCAGGCGATGTCACCCGGGGCCAGGTGCCGCCGACCCTGGCGCGGCGCATCTACCAGGTGCCGGGAATGGGGCGGCCGATGGATGCGATGGAAAAGGCGGTCAGCCACAACATGGAATATTCCCTGTCCATGCCGCTGTTCCGGGCGAGCGTCAACATCCAGCCCGAGCGCCTGATGGCGGCGGCGAAACAGGCAGGCTATTCGCTGACAGTGATGTTCGCCAAGGCGGCGGCATTGGCAATCCAGAAATTTCCGCGGGTAAACGCCGTCTACCAGCACGAAGACCGGATCGTCGAGCGCGAGCAGATCGACATCGGGCTCGCGGTCGAGACCGAGGGCATGGGGCTGGTGGTGCCGGTGCTGCGCGACGTGCTCAATACCGACCTGCAGACCATGAACGAGCAGTGGAAGGATCTGGTGGCGCGCGCGCGGGTGAAGCGGCTGAAGCCGCAGGAGTATTCGAACCCGACATTCACCATCTCCAATATGGGCATGCTCGGGGTGAGCCAGTTCGACGCCATTCCGTCGCCGGGCACTTCCGCGATTTTCGCGATCGCAACCAGGGGCCCGCAGGGGGTGCCGGTAACCATCACCGCCGATCACCGCATCATCAATGGTGCCGATGCCGCGAAGTTCCTGAATGCGTTCAGGGGCCTGGTCGAGGATCCGGCGTCTTGGATGCGCGGCCTGAGCTCGGCAGCCGCGGTGCCCGGCGCGGCGATTGTTCCCGGCAAATGGGATTACGACGTGGTGGTAATCGGTGGTGGCCCCGGCGGAGAGGACTGCGCGCGGGATCTTGCCGACCACGGCAAGAAAGTGGCGATGATCAATGACGCCCCGATGCCCGGCGGCGAATGTCTGTGGCGCGGCTGCATTCCGTCCAAGGCCTGGCGTGCCGCCGCCGACCGCATCCGCGACCGCGCCCACGATGCGCACCTGGGGGTGGTCAACAGCACGGGCGCCCGGCTCAGCTGGACCGGCCTGGAAAAGATGCGCAAGGACGTGCTTCGGACCCGCGGTGACATGGCGTTCAAGACCGACAAGGGAGTGAAGATCGATCTCAGGCAGGGTTTCGCCTGCTTCGAATCCGCCAACAGCATCATCGTCGACGCTTCCGGAAACGGCAAGGATCCGTTTGCCCGGCCTAGGCGCGGTGACGGCAAAAAAACCGAGCGTATCACCTTCGGGGCCTGTGTCATCGCCGCCGGCGCGCCGCCCTTCGTGCCCCCGATTCCGGGTGCGGACGGCAAGGGTGTGCTGACTTCGGATACGGTGTGGAACCTGAAGGCTGCACCCAAGCGGCTGGGCGTCGTCGGCGCCGGGGCCATTGGCCTCGAAATGGCCCAGATATTTGCCGATTTCGGCACCAAGGTGGTTGTCCTCGAGGCGCAGGATCGCCCGCTCCCCGAGGTCGAGAGCGAAATTGCCAGGGGACTGGTCGACCTGCTCGCGGGGCAGAAGAACCTCAAGCTGATCACTTCCGCGCGGGTGAGCCGGATTTCCGGCAAGCCGGGACAAATGGCACTCGACTACATCGATGCCTCCGGCAAGACTACAAGCTTCAAATGCGACCATGTACTGATGGCAACGGGCAAGCGCCCCGTGACCGGACCGCTGCAGCTCGACAAGGCCGGCGTGAAGGCCGACGCCCACGGTGTGATTTCCGTCGATCGCAACTGCCGTACCAATGTGCAGCACATCTTCGCCGTCGGCGATGTCAACGGCGGGCTCATGCTGGCGCACACCGCAGGTCAGCAGGGACGGGTTGCAGCGGCCACCATTCTCGGCGAAGCGATGGAGTACAACCAGGACAAGGATTGCGGAGTGATCTTCACGCGGCCGCAGGCGGCCTTCGTGGGGCTGTCTCTGGAGCAGGCAAAGGCCAGGGGTGTCGACGCCGTCGAAGTGAAGACCCCGCTGAACATTGACGCCAAGGCCATGATCACCGCCGAGACCGACGGACTCATCAAGATCGTGGCGGACAAGGCGACGCGGCGCATTATCGGCGTCCATTTCCTTGCCGATCACGCGGATATGCTGATCGGCGAGGCGGTGATGATGGTGGCGGGCGACATGACGCTCGAGCAGGTGGCGCACGCCATACACCCGCATCCCACCCAGACCGAACTGTTCGGGGAAATGGCGCGGCGCCTGCTGTCGCGCTTGCGCCGGACACAGAAGGTGGCGGCCGGCAAATAGCGGAGGGCGCAGGCCCCAACGTGGTACGGAGTCCCCAATGACAAAGGTCAAGAAGGTCGTTCTGGCGTACTCCGGAGGGCTGGACACCTCCGTGATATTGAAGTGGCTCCAGGAGACTTACCGGTGCGAGGTCGTGACCTTCACGGCTGACATCGGCCAGGGTGAGGAGCTCGCGCCAGCGCGTGCCAAGGCGCGCCGGTTCGGTGTGAAGCAGATCTACATAGACGACCTCAAGGAGGAGTTCGCTCGCGACTTCGTATTCCCCATGTTCCGGGCGAACGCGCTCTACGAGGGCGAGTACCTGCTGGGGACATCGATCGCGCGGCCGCTGATAGCCAAGCGCCTGGTCGAGATCGCCAACGAAACCGGTGCCGATGCCGTGGCGCACGGGGCCACCGGCAAGGGCAACGATCAGGTTCGCTTCGAGCTGGGCGCCTACGCGCTCAAGCCGGACGTCAAGATCATTGCTCCGTGGCGGGAGTGGGACCTCACCTCACGCGAGAAGCTTCTCGCGTATGCCGAACAGCACGGCATTCCGGTGGAGATGAAGCGCGGCCGGAAGTCCCCGTATTCGATGGACGCCAACCTGCTCCACATATCCTACGAGGGGGGTATCCTGGAGGATCCGTGGCGCGAGCCGGAGGCGTCCATGTGGCGCTGGACGGTTGCGCCCGAGAAGGCGCCGAACAAGGCCGCTTATATCGAGCTGACCTTCCGAAAGGGCGACATCGTGGCGATCAACGGTCGCGACGTGAGTCCGGCAACGGCGATCAAACTGCTCAACAAGGTAGGTGGCAGGAACGGCATCGGCCGCGCCGACATCGTCGAAAACCGTTACGTCGGCATGAAGTCGCGCGGCGCCTACGAGACGCCCGGTGGTACGATCATGCTCAAGGCCCATCGCGCGATCGAGTCCATCACGCTGGACCGCGAAGTTGCACATCTCAAAGACGAGCTCATGCCGCGTTATGCGAGCCTCATTTACAACGGCTACTGGTGGAGTCCGGAACGGCGCATGATGCAGGAGATGATAGATGCTTCGCAGGAGACCGTGAACGGTGTGGTCCGCCTCAAGCTCTATAAGGGTTGCGTCAGCGTAGTTGGCCGCAAGTCGGACCGAGACAGCCTGTTCGACGCACGCATTGCAACCTTCGAGGAAGACCAGGGCGCGTACAATCAGAAGGACGCAGAGGGCTTCATCAAGCTCAATGCGTTGCGCATGCGCATTGCTGCCAAGCGCCGCAAACGCCGCTAGCAGACTGCACCCGCCACCGGATGTCAGGGTACGGCCATGATTGCCCCGTGGACGGGATTGACCCTTATCGGTCCGCTACCCAATAATCGCCCAGGTCCGCAGCCGATCTAATCGTGGCGCGGTCCAGCGGGACTGCTATGTTAAGCCGACAAGTCACGGGCGGCGGGAAAGGGGGTGAGGCGATGTACCGGCACATTCTGGTGGCCATCGACGGCAGCGACATTGCGCGGCTGGCAGCCGATGAGGCGATAAAGTTCGCGAGCGAGCAGCAGGCTGAACTGCGGTTCATCCATGTGGTCGATGAAGGCGTCATCTACTGGAGCGCTGACGGCGTGATTCTCGATTCCGTATTCGAGACCTTGCGCAAGTCCGGACAGGCAATTCTGGATGCGGCAGCTGCGGCTGCCGGCCGGGCAGGACTGAGGGCGGAGACGGTATTGCAGGAAACGGTCGGCAAGCGCCTGCACGATGTCATCGTCGCAGAAGCGGCAGCCTGGCCCGCTGACCTGCTGGTGCTCGGTACCCACGGTCGTGGCGGCCTGGGACATCTTATTCTCGGCAGCGTGGCCGAGGGCGTAGTGCGCCTGTCGCCGGTACCGGTCCTTCTTATTCGCGGACCTGCCGGGAACTCACAGGAAACCCCATCCCGGAAGAGCAAGGCCGGTCACGGCGGCTGACCGAACGCAGCTTCGCAATGCAGGCGCTTCGTGTAGAGGGTGGGCGACGACACCGATGCCGGAGCAGTTTGCCGTTCGCCGCAATTACTCCCGCGGCGACCAATGCCTCTTGCGCACGCAAGGCCAGTTGATCCCGCCGCCGGTGCACCGGGACGCATGGCGTTTGGCAGTTCCCGGCCTCAGTTGGGTGCGGAACGGGCGCGGCTACGCCGCGGACGGGGTTTCCCGCGAGGACTGGCAGTGCTTGCGGGGGTGGGTAGCGACGCGAAATGCCGTTTGGCCTCGAGCAGATAGTCCAGAAATGCCCGCGCCACGACCGACAGCTGCTTGCCGCGCGGATAGGCGACGTA
>JAJYEK010000156.1:8020-8762 GCA_021785795.1 Pseudomonadota bacterium | reverse complement strand
CTTGTGCTCCAGAGAACCGTCCAGCACGTAGGTAACGATTTCCATGTCGCGATGGCCGTGGGTCGGAAATCCGGTTCCGGGATTCACCCGGTCCTCGTTGATGACGCGCAGATGACCGAAACCCATGTGTACTGGATCGTGGTAATCGGCAAAAGAGAATGTATGGAAGCTGTCCAGCCAGCCGTGATTAGCATGACCGCGCGTTTCCGACTTGCGGATTTCAATCATGATGCACCCCGTCAGCCTGGTTCGGCACACAGGCGGATGATTCGTACATATTATTTAGTGGCCGGGCTTCCGTGGCCACGCACGGATGGTAACTTCATGTGGCGGCCGCGCGCCATCCCCAGATTCCTTACGTGAGGCAACGAATCGATTTCACCCGGATTTCCAGGTGAGGCAACAGGTCCTTCCGGGCGAGACGCCCCTGCACGCGCTGGCATTCGCCATACATTATCGTTTGCTTATATGCACGCAAATCATCTCCGCAGGACAGGTTCCAATACTGCTTGCGCGGGAAGGCGGGCCCTAATATCTTGGCGTTCTCATCAACAACAGTGGGAGGACATCTCATGGCGGCGGACGCATCCAAAATGGCGAATCCTGCACCGCTCGGTCTCGTCGGTTTCGGGCTTACCACGGTAATTCTGAGTCTGGTTAACGCCGGCGTGTTGCCGCCGGGCGGAGAGCAGGTGGTGATTCCGCTCGCTTTTGCGTATGGCGGTCTCATACAGATGGTTGC
>JAJYEK010000156.1:0-8010 GCA_021785795.1 Pseudomonadota bacterium | reverse complement strand
TCTGGTGGTGGTTTGCCCTTCTGGTCCTGCTCGGTGGCCATGGCATACTGGATTTGTCACAAGCGGGAAGCACGATCGGCGTCACACTGATCGGGTGGGGCGTTTTCACGCTTTACATGTGGATCGCCACATTCCGGCTTAGCAAGGCGCTATGGTGGATTTTCCTGACCCTGTGGATCACATACTTCCTGCTCGGATTCGGCGCTTTGTTCGGCAAAAGCGAGATGCATGTCGCAGGCGGGTGGCTCGGTCTCGTCTGCGGCCTGCTCGCCATGTACACGAGCTTCGCCTTGGTCACGAATGCAACGTTCGGCAAGACGGTGATTCCGGTAGGTGCGCCGCCCGGCTGAGGAAGGATGGGGGGTTCGGGGGCGGCCGCCGCGTGCGGCCGCCCGAGCTGGCACAGGACAGATACTGTCTTAAAACTGCTTGCCGGGCACATCATGAAATTAAGGTGTGCACGCGTTTCTTAGCCGCCGGCCGTACCACAGCAGCGTACACACTGCGTAAAAAATGCGCGAATATCCACAATGCAAACGGCGTTCCGTGCTGCACCGCTAGACCAGGAAAATGTGTTATTTTCCGGGCACGGGCGGATTGCGGGTTTGGTGCTCGGCACGACAGCGATGTAACCTTTGCGAATCCCTCCATAGCGGTTCGCGAAGACAGTGAAACGAGGTAAGAGACCATGTCAAGCGAGAAGGTATATAACGTTCCGGCAGCGCTCGCAAAAACTGCCCATATTTCCGCGCAGCGTTACCAGCAGATGTATGCCCGTTCAGTCTCCGACCCGGACGGCTTCTGGGACGAACAGGCCAGGGCGTTCCTCACCTGGTCCAGGCCATGGAACAAGGTTTCCGACTGGGATTTTCAGAAAGCCGGCATCCGCTGGTTCATCGGCGCAAAGCTCAATGCCTGCTACAACTGCGTAGACCGTCATCTGGAAGAGCATGGCGATCAGATCGCAATCATCTGGGAGGGGGACGATCCCTGGGCTGACCGCCGGATCACCTACCGCGAACTGCACGAACACGTATGCCGTCTGGCAAACGTTCTAAAGAGCCGTGGCGTCAGGAAGGGAGACCGCGTCTGTATCTACATGCCGATGATCCCGGAGGCAGCATACGCCATGCTCGCCTGCGCCCGCATCGGTGCCGTGCATTCGGTGGTGTTCGGAGGATTCTCTCCCGAATCCCTGAAGGACCGAATTCTCGACTCCGACTGCCGCGTGGTGATAACGGCGGATGAAGGCATTCGCGGCAGCAAGAAGATTCCGCTCAAGAACAATACGGACAAGGCCGTCATGACGTGCCAGAACGTACACACCGTACTGGTCGTGAAGCGCAGCGGCGGCCCGGTAATATGGCACGATAACCGCGACATCTGGTACCACGAGGCGATGGCCGAGGCTGCTCGCGACTGTCCGGTCGAAGAAATGGACGCCGAGGACCCGCTGTTCATCCTCTACACCTCGGGCTCCACAGGCAAACCCAAGGGTGTCCTGCATACAACGGGCGGCTACCTGCTGTTTGCAGCGATAACCCACAAGTATGTCTTCGATTATCACGACGGAGACATCTACTGGTGTACCGCTGACGTCGGCTGGGTAACGGGACACTCGTACATTGTCTACGGTCCGCTCGCAAACCGGGCCACCACACTCATGTTCGAGGGCATTCCGACCTACCCTACGGCATCGCGCTTCTGGGAGGTCATCGACAAACACAAGGTCAACATCTTCTATACCGCGCCCACGGCGATCCGTGCGCTTATGCGCGAAGGCGACGAACCGCTCAAGAGCACGCGGCGCACGAGTCTTCGGGTGCTCGGAACCGTCGGCGAGCCCATCAATCCCGAAGCATGGGAGTGGTATTACCGGGTGGTCGGCGATTCGCGCTGTCCGGTGATGGACACGTGGTGGCAGACCGAAACCGGAGGAATCCTGATAACACCGCTGCCCGGCGCAACCCGCCTCAAACCCGGATCCGCTACACACCCGTTCTTCGGAATCGTGCCGGCACTGGTCGACGCCGAAGGAAAGCTCGTGGAAGGTGCCGGCAGCGGAAACCTGGTGATCACCCGCTCCTGGCCCGGCCAGATGCGCACCATCTACGGCGATCATTCGCGCTTCATAGACACCTATTTCAAGACTTATCCGGGGATGTATTTTTCCGGAGATGGCGCACGGCGCGACTCCGACGGCTACTACTGGGTAACCGGACGCGTCGATGACGTGATCAACGTCGCCGGACATCGGCTGGGAACCGCCGAGGTGGAAAGCGCGCTGGTACTGCATGAAGCCGTGGCCGAGGCGGCAGTGGTCGGGTTTCCCCACGACATCAAGGGCCAGGGGATCTACGCCTACGTGACCCCGATGGCCGGCATCGAACCGAACGACAAATTGCGCCAGGAACTGGTCATGCTGGTCCGAAGCGAGATCGGCGCCATCGCGACGCCCGATGTCATTCAATGGGCACCCGGGCTGCCCAAGACGCGCTCCGGCAAGATCATGCGCCGCATCCTGCGCAAGATTGCGGCCAACGAAACAGATTCCCTGGGGGATACCACGACACTCTCCGACCCGGCGGTCGTCGATGACCTCATCAAGAATCGCGCAACCAAGTAGGGGTGCTGCGCGCACCAAGCGGCAGAAGGCGCGCGCTGTGCCAGTGCGTTACGAACGCCGACCGGCCAGTCGGAACCTGCGCCGACGCCGGCCGACCCGCGGCCATGTGCGCACTGCGGGCCAAGCGCCACCTCCCGGGCAAGGCCGCGGCCCCCGGCGCTCGTGCCATCGCCATGTTTGGGCAGCACGGCGATCGTAAGCGGCCGCCAGAATACCGGGTTCAGCATCCGCAGCCCGCATGCGAAGGGCCCCATCGGAAGCAACCCCGGAACCAGGCGGGCACCCCACCACCTCTCACAGCGTTCCGGCTCCGGTCGCACGTAACGGGAACGGCGTAAGGCGGTCTTCCGACAATGCGCCAGAGACCGCGGTGGTCACCAGCAGCCAGGACCATTTCGAATTCATTGATTTCCCCCGCCATGGGCCGGTCCGGCTCCGGAAGGGCAGGAAAGTGATATCACCCGGGAAAGATGCTAGATTTGAAGAAGATCTGATAAAAAAACGAGCCAAAAGAATTATTAAAACATAAGCAGATTCATACGCGTTCAGGTCCGAGTGCTCCCGACAATACTCTAGGCATGCGATGACCCTACAATTTGCCCTTCCGCAGCTGTCCGGTTCGGTTGTGGTCAACTTCGACCCTGCCGAAACCGAACGCTGGCTCGCCGACCTGCCGGTGCTGAACACGGCTGAATCCAGCCACCAGCTGATCAGCGCGCTGATCCGGTTGAACCGCCAGCCGCTCGACGCCAAGACCCGGCTCCGGCTTCTCGAGATTTACCGCCGGCCCGTACAGATCGTCTGCACTGAACAGCGGAGGCGCTACCTTGGCCTGCCCTTGCCTCTGCCGCAAGACAGCAGGCTGGTGGCAGAGCGCGTGCACCAGTTCCAGGTCGAGATGGCATATGGCTATAAGCGCATCGTTCTCGGCCTCAGCGAGAGCAGCGTGCCGGACCCGGAAGCGACACCGGAACTTGCGCTGGCGACGCAGCGCGCAATCCGTTATCTCACACAGGTTATCAGCCGCTCCTATGAACTCTACGCACCCGTCCCGGAAGGAACGTGGCGTGAGATGCATGAGCTTTACCGCTATGCCGAGACCAGGGGAATCACGGCAGTGCCGGTAGACG
Organism: Pseudomonadota bacterium; assembly: GCA_021785795.1. The sequence goes on along the minus strand of JAJYEK010000156.1, from coordinate 4,254 downwards.
ACGGATTCAACGCTGCCGTCGCACACAGCAGCGTCGGACATGCGTATAAACAGGCACTGCTGCTGGGCTTCAGCGACCCCTATCATCTCCCGGCTCAGCTATTGCAGAAAATAGACCAGTACCTCGACGCCTATGCGCCGCTGGCCCAGATCACTCCGGTGATGGCCGCGCTCAAGGCCGAGTGCCAGTTTCTGGTCAGCCTCGAGAGCGATCGCGCCGGCATTGGCGACACCCGAAACCTGCGGTTCACTACGGAATCACCGTACCGGCTGCTCGATACGGTCGGGCTTGTGCTAACCATGCACGAGCAGCTCAGTGCGCTGCGAAACGGCGTGCAGCCAACACCCGACACCCTTGGAAAGGATTTCTACGCCAACCGCGGGCAGGAGATGCTCATGCGCCTCATCACTTCGTGGGGCGTGAACCCCAAGCGGTATTTCTCGCGAACGCCCAGGGATGATGCGAAAGCCGGGGTCGTCCGCGGAATCGGCAACATACGACTTTGCGTCAATGGCGGCGCGCCATTCATGCCGAGCACAACGGAAGTGGGACCGCAACCGGCGCGCCGGGAAGTCGGCAGCCAGAACGCAGGGCCCGGCGCGCCTGTAGATCAAAAGACAATTCCGGGCGAGCCGTGGATTCTGCTGGACGAAAGTGCGGGCGGATTTTCGCTCGGATCGAGCGATGCAGCCGGCCGGCACGTCCAGGTCGGAGACCTCATCGCCGTGCGGATCGTCGACCTGAAAACAGAGTGGGAAATTGCCGTCGTGCGCTGGGCGCGCAGTTCCGAATCAGACCAGATCGAGATCGGGGCTCAGCGACTCGCCCCCGCCGCGGAACCTGTCGCAGTCGCAGTGAATGGTGCACCCGGAAACAATTTCGCGATGGCGCTGCGACTGCCGGAGATCAAGCCCCTGCGACAGCCGCAAACCCTGATCACACCGTACGGATCGTTCAAGCCGCAACGCATCCTGATTCTCGACGATGGCTTGCGCACCCATCAAATACGCGCTACCCGGCTCGTGAACCAAACCGGCTCGTTCGACCAATTCGAGTTTGTGTTTCTGGACTGACCCCGGATACCGCCTGGCTCCGCCGTGCCGCCTCCTATCCGCTTCCTGTTCGGCGGCCGGCGCTTTGCCTCCGGCTTCCTCCAGATTCGCAGTCGCCCGCGACACCCTGGCTAATTCTTCCCCCTGTCTGGCGTACCAAAAAAAAGGACCCCGCAGGGTCCTTTTTCGCTTGCCAAACTGGATCAGGTATCTTCGCGGATACGGCTCACTCGCCGCGCAGATAGGCCCGGTCGGCAGATCCTTCCACACCCAGCTTCCAGGCACCGCGGGTCTTGGCATAGTGCATCGCGCGATCCACTGCAGCGCTCGATGCGCCGCGCTCGATGCTGAACTGCTGGCCCGGGAAAATCAGGTCCGGACCGTGCTTGATCTCGGCGCTGTTCGCCTTGTAGATGAGCGGCCATTCGTACGGGTTGCCGTAGATCTGGCTCTGGCCAGCGATCGTCCACAGACAGTCACCACGGTTGACCTCGTAGCTCGAAATGGCTTCCGGGGTCGTGGAAGCAGCCTGGCTCTCAGGGGCCGAAGGCTGAGGGGCGGGAGCACTCGCTGCCGGTGTCTGCGCGGGAGGTGCCGTCTCCTGCTTCGGTGTCGTCGCACATGCACCCAGGGCCACGGCCATCGCCACAAACAGAGAGGCCTTCACGCCTCCCGCCAGCTTGTTACTCATTTTGGTGTATCTCCGAAACGGGTTAGTTGTTATTGCAATGGGATCGGTCTACCAAAAAATTAGCACTCCGCTTACTGCAATGTCAAGAAGATACCGCTAGAATTCCGTCATCCTGGACGATTGGCCGGGGACCATTGCCAGGCATTGCGAGCGAGCATGCGACAACTTTTAGAATTCAATCAAATTGGAATGCGCATCGCCGTGCGCACGCAATGCGCGTCCGCCGGGAGCCGCGGCGCGGGATTGGCGGCGCGGAGCGCACGGTGGAACCAGATCGGATACTTCCGTGCATTCCCGCTGCGGCGGGCACGGATGGTTACACCCGAAACCGTACCGGGATGGGTGCCGGATCGGGCCGTACCAACCCACCGGGGCGGTATATTCCGGTCGGGTGCGCGGCGCCTAAGGTACGCATCCGGCGGCCCACTCGCCCGGACGCAGGCAAGGCGAGGCGAACGTGCCGGAGTACGCTGTCCGTGACGGAAATTCTCGTCCTGTATTACAGCCGTTACGGAGCAGTCGAGGAGATGGCGCAACAGCTCGCCCGCGGAATCGAAAAAGTCGGCGGAACACAGGCCCGTATCCGCACGGTTCCACCGGTCGGGCCGACCTGCGACCCTGACACCCGCAGCATCCCGGATGCCGGCGCTCCCTACGCGACACTCGAGGATCTGCGGGAGTGCGCGGGTCTGGCGCTCGGAAGCCCGACACGCTTCGGAAACATGGCAGCACCCATGAAACATTTTCTCGACAGCACCGGGCAGCTGTGGCTGTCGGGAACGCTGATCGGCAAACCGGCGGCAGTCTTTACCTCGACTGCAACGCTGCATGGGGGGCAGGAGACTACGCTGTTGTCCATGATGCTGCCGCTGATGCACCATGGCATGCTGATCGTGGGCCTGCCCTACAGCGAACAAGCCCTGAGCAAGACCGCAACCGGCGGTACGCCGTACGGCGCAAGCCATGTAGCCGGCGAGGGCAATGACCGCCCTTTGTCGGCCGAAGAGAAGCATCTTTGCCAGGCGCTGGGAACACGCCTTGCCACCATCGCCCAAAGGCTCGCCGTCCATGAAAAGACACGCTGAGCGGCATGTGCCGCTGTCGCGGCGCACACGTGCGCTGTATTTGCTTTCCGTCGGGAGCTACATCGCGCTGATCACTCTGTCGGTACTGTGGGAGGGCTGGCTGGCGCCCGCTGCCGGCACATCTCCGGAGCTGTGGCTCATCATCAAGTCCGTGCCGCTGCTGCTGCCGCTCTTTGGCCTGCTGCACGGCAAGCCGTACACCTATGCCTGGGCGAGTCTGCTTGTGCTCCTGTATTTCATCGAGGGCGTGGTACTCACCTATACCTACCACTCGCAGCCGCTTTCGTTCCACGATACTTTCACCTGTGCGGCAACCGAAACCGCACTGTCCACGGTCTTCATCGTGAGCGCACCGTTCTTTGCGCGGTTCCGTGCAATCGAATTGTTGAGCGAGACCGCCGGCTAGCACCACGGCGGCTTGTGCGCCGCTATGCGCAGTTCTCTTCCTGCAGAACGCGCAGGAACGGAATCGTCAGGCGCCGCTGGGCCGCCAGAGACGCCTGGTCGATGCGATCGAGCAGCCGGAACAATGCCTGCGGATCACGCGGATAACGCGAAAGAACATAGCGTGCCACCTCTTCACCCATATCCAGACCGCGGTTAGCCGCCCGCAGACGCAGCGCCGCGAGCTTGTCGTCATCGGTCAGGGCGTGGATCTGGTACACCAAACCCGTACACAAACGCGTTGCAAGATCCGGCAGAACCGCCCCAAGGTGCGCCGGACTGGCGGTCGCAGTCGCGAGCAGCAGGCCTGCGCAAGCGCGCGTGCGCTCATGCAGGTGCAGCAATGCAGTCTCCCATGGGCGGTTGCCGGCGACCGCCTGGATATCATCGAGGCAGATGAGCGCCGAGGAGTCTAGGTCCTCGAGGACCTGCGGCGGACATGTCGCACTCATTTGCAGCGGGACATATGCCGGTGCGAAACCCTGCTCCTGCACCAGGCGCGCGGCCGCCTCCAGCAGGTGGGTCTTGCCGCAGCCGGATTCCCCCCACAGAAAGATCTGATCGAATTCTGCCGGGCCGCCCTGTGCTGCCGTCACGGCCACCCGCCCGGCCGCTGCCTTGATGCGGGTCAGCACTTCGCGATTCCGGAGATCGTAGAAATTGCCGAACGACGACCCGTCACGCAGCCGCACATCGAGGGCAAGCTGCCGGCCGGTGCGCGACGTGCCGCTCACTGCTGCCCTGCCGGCCCGGAGGCGGAACCGGACGTGCTGGAATGCGCCTGAAAATGGCGCCCCGCCACCACCAGGATGGCAGCCCCGGGCAGCGCCAGAAGCACACCCATGAAGCCGAAAAGCTGCCCGCCCGCCATGACCGCAAAAATCACCGCGACCGGATGCAGGCCGATGCGTCCACCGACCAGATGGGGGGTCAGCACCGTGCTCTCCAGCGTCTGTCCGATGGCGAATACCACGCCGACCCA
>JAJYEK010000026.1 GCA_021785795.1 Pseudomonadota bacterium | reverse complement strand
CCCGCTGTTCTTTGCTGATACTCATAGGAAACTCCTGCGGCTGAACTGGAAACCGGGGTCACGCACGATCATGGTTTCCTTGCAATTGTTCATTCTACCATGGGAGAGGCCGCCGCGGCTCGAGCGAGTCTCTTCCAACGTGGTTTGATCCTGAACAGGGGGCCGTATTTCCAACGAGGTATGAGCCTGAAGGTTAGCGTTTGGGTCGATCATTACCCCCATGGTGATCGACATGAATGCAGAACAATTGTCCACGGTGGCGCAATTGCGCGCCTTTTTGAACGGCACCGAGGAGGTGCGCTTTGAACCAACGGGCGAAGATCCCGGGCGTTATGCCTTCATTGAGGGGGTGGTCAAGCGCTTCAGTTATGCCCGCTTGCCACGGGCTGAGAAAGGGGTGGTGATGCGCTACCTCGAGCGGGTCAGCGGCTACTCCCCGGCGCAGGTCAAGCGCCTGGTGAAGCGCGCCCGGCGTGGCACCAAACTCATCAAGCGCTACCGGGCCCCCGCCACAGCCTTTCGCCGCCGTTTCACGGCCGAGGACATCGCGCTCCTGGCGCAAACCGATGGCCTGCACGGCACGCTCTCGGGGCCGGCGACGAAGTGCCTGATGGGGCGTGCGCTGGAGGTCTTTGGCGACAGGCGCTACGAACGGCTGGCCCGAATCTCGGTGGCGCATCTTTACAACCTGCGCCGGGAGCGCGGCTATCAGGCCCGCCGCCGGCACTGGACGAAGACCCGGGGTCATTCGGTGCCGATCGGGGTGCGCAGGCCGCCCACTCCTCTAGGCCGCCCCGGCTTCATCCGCATCGATTCCGTGCACCAGGGTGATTTGGACGGCGTCAAAGGGCTTTATCACATCAATGCGGTGGACTGCGTCACGCAGTTTGAGATCATCGCCACCTGCGAGCGCTTAAGCGAGGCGTACCTGATGCCGGTGATCGAGGCACTGCTCGAGAGCTTCCCGTTTCCGATCCTCGGGTTTCATGCCGACAACGGCTCGGAGTACATCAACCAGACCGTGGCGGAGCTCCTCGAGAAGCTGCGTGTCGAGTTCACCAAGTCGCGTCCCCGGCACAGCAATGATAACGGCCTGGCGGAGACCAAGAATGGCGCCATCGTGCGCAAGCACCTGGGCTACAGCCATATTCCGAGCCGATTCGCAACGGAGGTCAACGCCTTCTGCCGGGACTACCTCAACCCCTACGTCAACTTCCACCGCCCCTGCTTCTTCCCCGAATCGGTGACCGATGCGAAGGGAAAGATCCGCAAGCGCTATCGTCTGAAAGACCTGTGCACGCCCTATGAGAAGCTGAAGTCACTGCCCGATGCCGCGCGGTACCTCAAACCGGGAATCACCTTCGACCAACTGGAGAAAACCGCCCATGCCCTAACCGACAACGAGGCCGCCCGCCTCCTCAACGAGGCAAGGAAGAAGCTCTTCCAATCCATCCAACGTCGATCCAGGCATGCTGCCTGAGCTCAACCCGGGGATACTCTACCCCCTTGCTTCAGGATCAAACCTCAATTGGAATTGACTTTTGGAAGCGGCAGCGGTGCCGGGGCCCCCGGTACCGGCAGCATGCTGCGACCTGCGCCAGTCAGGGCCGGCTGTCGAGCTGGGCGTCCTTCTTGGAGGGAATCATGTCCTCGCGCGAAATGCCGAGCCACATAACCACCGGGCTGGCCACGAGCGCCGAGGAGTAGATGCCGAACAGGATGCCGATGGTGAGGGCGAGCGCGAAGTAGTGCAGCGCCTCGCCACCGAAGAACAGCATCGAAAGCACCGCCAGCTGGGTGCAGGCATGGGTGATGATCGTCCGCGACAGCGTCCGGGTTATCGCGTTGTCGATGATCTGGGGCACCGGCGCATGCCGCATCTTGCGGAAATTCTCGCGTACGCGGTCGAACACGACAACCGACTCGTTCACCGAGTAGCCGAAAATCGCCAGCACCGCGGCCAGCACGGTGAGCGAGAACTGCCATCGGAAGAACGCGAAAAACCCGAGAATAATGACGACGTCGTGCAGGTTGGCGATGAGTGTTGCGACACCGAATTTCCACTCGAACCGGAACCAGAGATAGCCCACGATCCCGAGTCCGACTACCAGCAGCGCCAGCGCACCATTGTTCAGCATTTCACTGCCGACCTCCGGTCCGACGAACTGCACGCTGCGCAGCTGCGCCGTGGCGTCCTGCACGTGCAGCTCCGCCATCACCCGGTCCGACATCGCGCTGGCAGCCTTGCCTTTCGCGGCCGGCAGACGGATCAGCACCTCGCTTGCCGTACCGAAATTCTCGACGCCCGCGTTGCGGTACCCGAGCGTATCGAGCGCGCCGCGGATCTTGGATATGTCAGCCGAGTGGTCGTAGCGCACTTCCAGCACCGTGCCTCCGGTGAAGTCCACCCCGAGGTTGAGCCCGCGCGTCGCCAGGAAAAACACCGCCAGCACGAACGTGATCGCGGAGATCACGTTGAACACCAGCGCGTGGCGCATGAACGGGATGTCTTTTCGTATCTTGAAGAATTCCATGGTGCGTGGCTACCGTGGCAGAGGGCCTATTTCCAGGCCGTGTTGCCAATGGAAATGCGTTGCAGCCGGCGGCGGCTGCCGTACAGAAGATTGACTAGCGCGCGCGAGACCATAACGGCACTGAACATCGAGGTCAGGATTCCGAGGCACAGCACCACGGCGAAGCCGCGCACCGGTCCGGAACCGAACATGAACAATGCCAGCCCTGCGATCAACGCGGTGACGTTCGAATCCAGGATTGTCCCGAAAGCCCGCTCGTAGCCGGTCTTGATGCTCGCGTGCGGGGTGTTGCCGCTACGCAGTTCCTCGCGGATGCGCTCGTTAATGAGCACATTGGCGTCGATCGCCATGCCGACGGTCAGCGCAATGCCGGCCATTCCGGGAAGAGTCAGGGTCGCCTGCAATACCGACAGCAATGCGATCAGAAGCACGACATTCACCGCGAGCGCGAGGGCGGAAACCACGCCGAAAACGAGATAGTAGGCCATCATGAAAATCGTAATCGCCGCGAAACCGATCCACGTGGAATGGAACCCGCGGCGTATGTTGTCGGCTCCGAGGCTCGGACCCACCGTGCGCTCTTCGATGATCTCGACCGGCGCGGCCAGCGCTCCGGCGCGCAGCAGCAGCGCCAGATTGCGCGCCTGCTCGATGTTTTCCAGGCCGCTGATCTCGAAGCGTGCGCCAAGCTGCTCGCGAATAACGGGCGCCGTGATCACCCGTTCGATACGCACTGCCTTCTTGATCGGGCGGCCACGCTTGTCGACGATGGGCTTGCCGGCAGTATCGAGCTCAGTCTCGTGCCGTATCTCGATATACACCACCGCCATGCGCCTGCCGACATTTTCGCCGGTGACGCGTTGGTTCACCGCTGCAGCGCGCGAATCCAGCGTGATGTTGACCACCGCCCCGCCCTGCTGCTGGTCAATTCCCGAAGAGGCATCCACGATGTCGTTGCCCGAATAAATCACCCGGTTCTTCAGCAGGATCGGGTGACCGTGGCGGTCGTAAAAGATCTTGTCTCCCGGAGGAACCTGTCCGGCCAGTGCAGCGGCAAGACTGTGCTGGTCATCGACCATCATGACCTCGAGCGTCGCCGTGCGCCCCAGGATCTCCTTGGCCTTGGCGATGTCCTGCACGCCTGGAAGCTCAACGACGATTCGGTTGTTGCCCTGCTGCTGGATGATCGGCTCGGCAACACCGAGCTCGTTCACGCGGTTGCGCAGCGACGTGATGTTCTGCTCCAGAGCAAATTTGCGCTTTTCCGCCATGGCCTGCGGTCCGAGCCGGGCCAGGGTGTCGTACTCGCCGGGCTGCTGCTGATCGGTGAGCACCAGTTCCGGAAATTTGTCGGCGATCACGCTCTGGCCATGATCACGCTCCTTGGCGGTCCGGAACCGGATCAGCACGCCGCCGCTGTCGGGCCGCGACACCGACAGATAGTGCGCATCCTTTTTGCGCAGGGCGCTGGCAATGTCGTCGACATAGCTCTGCTCGGCCTTCTTGATCGCCGACGCCATGTCCACCTGCAGCAGAAAATGCACGCCGCCGCGCAGGTCGAGCCCGAGGTACATCGGGTCTGCATGCAGCCAGCGTAGCCATAAGGGGGTCGCGGGAAGCAGGTCCAGGGCCACCGTATAGTTGTCTCCCAGCACCTGCTGCACGAGGTCGCGTGCACGCAGCTGGACCGTCGTATTGGCAAATCGCAGGGTAATGAGCTTCGGCCCGAGTGCGGCCGATTTGTAGGGCAAGTCGGCGCGGGCAAGCGCCTGCTCCGCCTGTGAGAGGGTCTGGGCGTCAACGCTGCCCGTGGCGTGGCTTGCCGAAATCTCCACCGCGGGATCCTCCCCGTAGAGATTCGGTAGGGCGTAGATCACCCCGAGCACGACGACCACGAGGATCAGCACATACTTCCACAGCGGGTACCTGTTCATGAGGCGCTGTCTTACGGGTAGACCACACCGCGCCAGACGCCCGGCGGGACACTGCCCCGGCCTCCCGGGTCCGCCTGCGCACGCCGGCAGCGGGAATCGGTGATCGCCATGGTCAGCTCGACTTGATGGTGCCCTTCGGCATCAGCGATGCAACCGCCTGCCGTTGCACCTTGATGGACACGCCCTCTGCGATTTCCACTGTCACGAACGCCTCGCCCACCTCGGTGACGCGTCCGAGAACCCCTCCGTTTGTGACCACCTCGTCACCCTTGGCCAGGGCGGCGACCATGGCCCGGTGCTCCTTGGCACGCTTGCTCTGCGGCCGGATCAGCAGGAAATAGAAGATGATAAAGATGGCTATGAGCGGGAGAAACCCCAGCAGACCGCCGCCGGCAACACCGCCCGGCGCCGTTCCGGCGGCATAGGCATTGGGGATCAATAGATTCATCATGGGTCGATCAGGATACCGGTCAGTAGTGGATTCATCGGTCGCGGTCTGTTCTTCTGTCGCTTTATCGCCGCCCGGCGCGCCGGCCCCGGAAATCCGGAATACGGCCGCACAACCGCCTCATTCCCCAGGCGGGCGCCGCATACAATAAAACTTCTTGACGAAATCATCCAGTGTTTTCGTAACAATCGCCTCGCGCAATGCCCGCATCAACGATTGGTAGTAGAAAAGATTGTGGATCGTATTGAGACGCGCCCCCAGGATTTCATTGCTCAGGTGCAGGTGCCGCAAATAGGAGCGGCTGTAATTGCGGCACGTGTAGCAGTCGCAGGCTGGGTCGAGGGCGGAGGTGTCGCGGGCATAGCGGCTGTTGCGGATCTTGACTGCCCCATCGTGGGTAAACAGCCAGCCGTTGCGGGCATTGCGGGTGGGCAGCACACAGTCAAAAAGATCCATCCCGCGGCGTACTGCCTCAACCAGGTCTTCGGGCATGCCGACACCCATCAGATAGCGCGGACGATCGGAAGGCATGCGCGGCGCCAGGCGTTCGACCACGCGCAGCATGTCGGCCTTCGGCTCCCCTACCGATAGCCCGCCCAGGGCATAACCGTCGAATCCGATCTGCGTCAGGCCGACCAGGGAGATTTCGCGCAAATGTTCGTACATGCCTCCCTGAACGATACCGAACAGCGCTCCGTCCGCACCCGCACCGGCAGCCTTGCTGCGCTCGGCCCAACGCAGGCTTAGCTCCATCGAGGCGCGCGCCTGCGGTTCGCTCGCCGGAAACGGGGTGCACTCGTCGAAAACCATCATGATGTCCACTCCCAGTGCACGCTGCACTGCCAGCGATTCTTCCGGACCCATGAAGATGCGGGCTCCATCCACCGGCGACTGAAACTGCACCCCCCGCTCGCTGATCTTTCGGATCTTTCCCAGGCTCCAAACCTGGAAACCCCCGGAGTCGGTAAGAATCGGTCCGTCCCAGTGCATGAAGCGATGCAGGCTGCCGTGCCGGCACACGACCTCCGTACCAGGGCGCAGCATCAGGTGGAAGGTATTCGCGAGAACGATCTCGGTACCCACCCCCTGCAGCTCCTCGGGGGTCATGGCCTTGACGGTTCCATAGGTGCCAACCGGCATAAACGCCGGCGTTTCCACCGTCCCCCGCGAAAAGGTCATCCGTCCGCGGCGCGCAGCGCCATCACCCGCCAGTAGTTCGAATTTCACGCTCGATCTTCAGGAATCCAGGAATTGACTACCCGGGCCATCGCCGGCGGCGCGACCCCCCTCATGCCCGTGCAGAACAGATTTCCGTCCCAGGAACGGCCCGCCCGCTAATTGCGTACCGGACGACACCGCCCTGCGGCAGGCAAACCAGACCCGGCGCGCACAGGTGCCGTTATACCGGCATGGACCGCAGCCGACAACCAGGGTCCGCCCGACCCGGCGGACGGGGGCCGTATCCATGGCGATGCAGGGGGGCCGCGCATAGCTCCAGCTCAGGACATTGAGGCAATGAACATGGCGTCCCCGTAGCTGAAAAAGCGGTAGCCTTGGCCGACTGCGTGGCGATAGGCCGCCAGAACCCGCCCGGTACCGGCAAACGCGCACACCAGCATGAGCAGGGTCGACCCCGGCAGATGGAAGTTCGTAATCAGACCATCGATCGCCCGGAAGCGGTGCCCTGGGTAGATAAAAATGTCGGTCTCGCCGCTGCAAGGCGCCACCGCGTCCGCGCTGCCAGCCGGCGCGTCCCGCCCCCGCGACGCACTCTCGAGGGCGCGCACCACTGTGGTGCCTACCGCGATCACCCGGCGATGTTCGGAGCGGGCGGCATTAATCCGCTCTGCTGCCTGCGCGCCGATCTCGAAACGCTCACGGTGCATGCGGTGCGCGCGCAGGTCATCGACCCGCACCGGCTGGAAGGTGCCGGCTCCGACGTGCAGCGTCACCGCGACGACCTCGACTCCGAGCGCGCCCAGACGCCCGATCATGCCTGTATCGAAGTGCAGGCCGGCAGTCGGGGCTGCCACTGCGCCGGGCCGGCGCGCATACACTGTCTGATAGCGCTCCCGGTCGGACGGCCGGTCGCCACGACGGATATACGGCGGCAAGGGAACATGCCCGATCCGGTCAAGAACATCGTGGACCGTGCCCCCGGATTCGATCTCAAGCTCGCAGAAGTCCGCTTCGCACCCCACCATGCGCGCCACCACCCCCTCGTCCAGGTGCAGCGATTGCCGCATCCGCAGCGGTTTGCTCGAGCGGCATTGCGCCAGAAATCGGCGCTCGTCGAGCACGCGCTCGACTAGCAGTTCGATCCGCCCGCCGCTGTCCTTGACGCCGTGGAGGCGCGCCGGAACGACCCGGGTGTCGTTGACCACCAGCAGGTCCCCGGATCGCAACAGCTGCGGCAGGTCGGCGAAGACCTGGTCGCGCACCGTTCCGGCATCGCGATCGAGGAACAGCAGGCGGCTCGCACCGCGCTGCGCCGGCGGCTCTTGGGCAATGAGCCCTGCCGGCAGATCAAAATGAAAATCTGACTTGCGCATTCCTTTTCCAGAGATCCTGCAGCCCATTTTCCGCGGGCCTGGCGGACCGGCGGCCGCCCTATGATCGGACCGCCGGAATGGCTATACTCCCGCTCCAGCAGGCCGGGGTGGCGGAACTGGTAGACGCGCCGGACTCAAAATCCGGTGGTGGTGACACCGTGTCGGTTCGATTCCGACCCTCGGTACCAAATCAACCTGCAAGACACGGCATGGCATGGTCGCACACCCGATCTCGCAGGAGGGCTGGCCGCCGTCACCGTTATCAAACCTGAATCTGAACCCGGACCGACCGCTCCGATAAATCCAGCTCCATGAGCCAAACTCCACAGCCAGCAAAAGACGCTACCGCGCCAGGCACCTGTTTCACCATCGAGGTCCAGCCCTCCATCCCTGCCCGCCTGGCGCGGCTCGGAGAGCTCGCCAACGATCTGTTGTTCAGCTGGGACCGGCGAGTTCGGGGCCTATTCTACCGCCTAGACTCCGAGCTGTGGGACCACTGTGGACACAATCCCAAGGTTTTTCTACGCCGGGTATCGCAGGGCCGACTGGACGAGGCCGCCGAAGACCGCGTGTTCATCGAGGAGTACAACCGTGTACTCTCGGCCTACGACACCTACGGCCAGCAGCACGTAGCCCCGGGTATCGAGCACTATCTCGATCCGAAGCATGATCTGGTGGCGTATTTCTGCGCCGAGTTCGGATTCCACGAGAGCTTCAACATCTATTCCGGCGGCCTCGGCATCCTTGCCGGAGACTACTGCAAGGCGGCGAGCGATCTCGGAATCCCGTTCGTTGCCGTTGGCCTGCTGTACCGCCAGGGCTACTTCACCCAGACCATCGATGCCCTCGGCAATCAGGTGGCGCACTACGTGCCTACAAACTTCGACGATCTGCCGATCGTCCCGGCAATCGGTCCGGATGGCGCTGAGATCCATGTGCATATCGATCTGCCCGGCCGGCGCGTAGTACTGAAAGTGTGGAAAGCGAAGGCCGGACACATCAACCTGTACCTGCTCGACAGCGACCTGCCGGATAACGCCGAGGCCGACCGTTCGATCACCTACCAGCTCTACGGCGGCGATGTGCACACCCGCATCCAGCAGGAAATCGCCCTCGGCATCGGCGGCGTGCGAGCGCTGGCCGCGCTCGGCCTTGCGCCCAGTGTATGGCACATCAACGAGGGCCACGCAGCGTTCCAGATTCTGGAGCGTTGCCGCGTCCACACCAGCCGTGGTCTCGATTTCGACAGCACGCTGGAGCTGGTGGGCGCGGGTACGGTTTTCACCACGCACACCCCGGTTCCGGCCGGACACGACATCTTCGAACATAGCCTGATGGCGAGCTATTTCCGGGACTTCGTGAATGAGCTGGGCATCGGCATGGACCGGTTCCTCGATCTCGGCAACAGCCCGGCCAATCCGGATGGATTCAATCAGACCGCCCTCGCCCTGCGCGGCTCGCGCTATCACAACGGCGTGAGCCGCATTCACGGTCAGGTGGCATCGCGCATGGAAGGCTACATCTGGCCGCAGATCCCGCCTGCCGAAAATCCGATCGGCTACGTGACCAACGGCGTGCACGTGCCGACGTTCCTGGCGCGCGAGTGGATCAACCTGTTCGACATGCGCTTCGGCAGCGGCTGGCGCAACGAGCTGCTCAACGAGGAATACTGGCAGTGCATCGACGGCATTCCCGATCACAGCTACTGGAGCACGCTGCAGTCTCTGCGGGCCGAGCTGTTGATGGAAACGAAGCGTCGTACCATTTCGCAGCTGCGGCGCACCGGCTGCAGCCAGACCCTGATCGAGCGGCTGACACAGCGCCTCTCTCCGCACCAGACCGACATGCTGGTCGTCGGATTTGCACGGCGCTTTGCCACGTACAAGCGCGCCACGCTGTTGTTTTCGGATCCGCAGCGCCTTGCGCGCCTGCTGAATGACCCGGACCATCCGGTGCTGCTGATTTTTGCCGGCAAGGCCCACCCCAACGACAAGCCGAGCCAGCAGTTCATCAAACTCATCCACGAATTCTCGCGCCGCCCCGAATTTGAGGGCAAGATCATCCTCCTCGAGAACTACGATCTGGCGCTTGCCCGCAAGCTGGTAACCGGGGTCGATGTGTGGGTCAATACGCCCGAGTATCCGCTGGAGGCGAGCGGAACGTCTGGACAGAAAGCCGGCATCAACGGAGTGATCAACCTGAGCGTGCTCGATGGCTGGTGGGGCGAGGGCTACAACGGTTCGAACGGCTGGGCCATCACGCCGCACGGACCGGAATTCGAGCCCGGCTATCGCGACCGCGAGGAAGGCCAGGAGCTGCTCGACATACTCGAGAAGCAGGTCATACCGCTTTACTACAACCGCAACGGCAACGGTTATCCGGAGGGCTGGGTCCGCAAGTCCAAGGAGTCGATGAAGTCGCTGCTGCCGCGATTCAATGCCGAGCGCATGGTGATGGACTACATGCGCAAGTACTACGGGCGGGCAAGAAAGCAGGCGCTCGTGCTGGCGGCAAACGAATTTGCCCGGGCCCGGGACGTGGCTGAATGGAAAAGGCGGGTCCACGGTTCCTGGCCGCTCGTAACCATGCGGCGGCTCGACACGGCCCCGTCCGAAATCCGGTCCGGGAATTCGCTCAACATCCGCCTCGCGGTGAAACTGCAGGAGCTGCGCGCCGACGACGTCCTGCTGGAGTGCCTGGTGGGAACCCTGTCGGAAGAGGGGGAGTTCATCACCCGTCACGGGTACATCTTCAGCCCCGACGAGTCCCCGACCGCGGGCGAGACCCTGTTCCGCCTTGACCTGAGGCCGACCTTGGCCGGCCAGCAATGCTACAAGATACGCATGTTCCCGTTCCATCCAGCGCTGGCGCACCGCTTCGAAACCGGCTGCATGCTGTGGCTGTGATCCGGGAAGCGGCTCCCGTCAGCGCGGCCGACGGAGAGACTAGCGGTCGTCTGCCGCCCGCCCGTACAGCCGCGCCAGATGGCGCAGCCGAGTGACGGTCTGCGTTGTCAGCTGATCCCAGGTGAAGCGCCATTGCCAGTTGTCGGTGATGGTACCCGGGGTGTTCATGCGGTTTCCGGTTCCGAGCGCCAGCACATCCTGCATCGGGAGCACTGCCAGGACCGCCACGGACCCGAGTGCCGCCCGTATCAGTGACCAAGGCATCGGGTCTGCAGGCGCCCCGAGATAGTCGACAACGTACGACTGCTGGTTGTCTGAGAGCGTGTCATACCAGGCAAGCGTCGTATCATTGTCGTGCGTACCGGTATAGACCACGGCATTGACTTCATGGCGGTGGGGCAAATACGGGTTGTCGGGACCGCCGTCAAAGGCGAACTGCAGCACGCGCATCCCCGGCAGCGAAAACATGTCACGCAGCGCGCGGACTTCCTCGGTGATGTACCCCAGATCCTCGGCCACGAGCGGTAACCGTCCAAACTCCTCACGAAAGGCCTGAAAGAGCGCCTCGCCAGGCGCCTTTACCCAGCGACCGTTGACAGCAGTGGGATCTTCCGCGGGAATCTCCCAGTAAGATTCGAAACCGCGGAAGTGGTCGATACGCAGCAGGTCGAACAACGCCAGCTGGGTGCGCAGTCGATCGCGCCACCAGCGGAAACCGTCCCTGCGCATCTCCTCCCACTGGTAGAGCGGATTGCCCCAACGCTGGCCGGTCTTGGAAAAATAGTCCGGCGGTACGCCCGCCACGGTACGTGGCTGGCCCTGCTCGTCCAGCGCGAAATAGTGCCTGTAGACCCACACGTCAGCACTGTCCTGGGCCACGAAAATCGGCGCATCGCCGAACAGCAGAATGTCGCGCTGTGCGGCATGCTGCCGCAGTTCCTGCCATTGCCGGAAAAATACGAACTGCTCGAAGCGCACCCGGGCGATGGCGGCGGCCAGCCGGTCGCGCGCCCGGCCCAGCGCCTCCGGCTGCCGGTCCCGCAGCGCCTGGGGCCACAGCCACCACGGCCGCCCGCCTTGCTCCTGGCGCAGCGCCTGGTACAGCGCATAGTCCTCCAACCAGTGGCGGTGGGCGCCGACGAAATAGTCCAGCGCCAGACGCTCGGATGCGCCCGCGCCCCGCTCGAATTCCGCCTGCGCCCGCGCCAGCCACGGCTCCGCGGGACCAGCGACACCCGCGTCGAGCCATCCCCATTGTTCCAGAAGACCGCGGCTGATGAGGCCCGGATCACCGGCATGCACCGACAAGCACTGATACGGCGAACGATCCTCATGGGTGGGGCCGAGTGGCAGCATCTGCCACACCGACATGCCGCCTTCGGCCAGCACATCCAGGAACCGATGCGCATCAGGGCCCAGCGTGCCACCCGCCCCCTCGCCCGGCAGCGAACTCGGGTGCAGGAGCACCCCGGCGCGGCGCCGCTCGAGGAGCGGGTCCTTTGGGCCTGGATTCGGAACTTCGGAAGCGGAATTCATCGCCTGCCAGGGTCTCCGGCCCGCTGGGCCGGCGTCGTACTCCCGGCCGTGCAGGCGCGCAGCGCTCTAGGTCTGCCTTCCCGGACGCATCACACCACCGTGTACGGGCGTGCCGCCTCCCCGGGTAAAGGCCTGCGACAGGTACTGGGGCGGCTCCTCGCCGATCCGCTGGTACAGGTTGGCCAGATGCATCCGGTACATGCTGTCGAAATCGGTCACGGTTTCGGCCGGGTTGTCATCGCCAAACCACCAGAACCAGTCGGAGCCCTCGCAGACCGCGAGCTGGCGCTCAGCGACCTGCAGCAGCTCGCCGCTCAGCCGCCCCGCGGAGACCGCGGCGTCGAAGGCACGCTTGGCGTCACCCAGCATGTCCCATCCCCGGTTCTTTTCCGAATGTCCGATCCAGGTCGAAAAAGTCCCGTAGACCCAGCTGCCCGCCGTAAGGACAGGAAGAATCACGGGAGCGGCGTCCAGACACGCGGAGAACGTGGTCAACTCGAACTGCGGATGCGCAGACAGGCGCTCATACAACGCGCTTAGAAAATAGAACCCGTTTTCCGGATAATGCTCCCAGGCGTTTTCCCCGTCCATGATGATCGAGGCCACCGCACCGGATTCGGGACTGCAGGCGGCAGCAATGTTTTCCAGATGATGCACCAGATTAGCGACTGCATCGTCTGCTGCCCAGTCGGAATAGGTGAAGCCGATGAGATCCGATAACCCGTCGTCCCGGAAGAAGCAACGGATCGGATTGGCGGCAAGCTGATAGCTGCGGTGCAGGCAGGAGGATGGCGGCTGGGCCCCGTTTGCCGCGGCACCGGCCTGCGGTGCGGCCTCGGACCGGGACAGGCTGTTGCGCAACACCCCCTCCCCGCTCGCAGTCCAGCGGAACCCGGCGGACGCCAGCAACTCCAGCGTGGCGGCACTGACCCCGCCCTCGGCAGGCCAGCAGCCGGACGGACGGAATCCGAAGTGCTCCTGAAACACGGAGATCGCCTGCTCGATATGCCATCGCGCCCGTTCATCGCCACCGGGGTAGCGATCCAGAAGCGGCAGTCGTACGTCGGGTATCGCTTCGCGCGCTACGCCGAAATCGAGCAGCAGCGGAATGATCGGATGCGCGTACGGAGTCACCGAGAGTTCGATCCGTCCTGACTCGGCCAGACGCCGGTAGCGCCCGATGACCCCAGACAGCAGCCCGGAGACGATCTCCAGCAGCTGGCGCCGTTCGTGCAGCGTGAACCCCTCGTTCTTGGTCATCAGCTGCTGGACACGCGTATCTTGGCGTCGCACATTCTCGGCAAGCCAGCCGAGGTGGTACCAGGTCACGATGTCCGCGAGAAACTGGTCGCTCACATAGCCGATCGCCCCGGGGTGAGCGACCAGCCAGTCGCCCATTTCTGCCAGCCGGCGGAACGCCGGAAACCGCTCGATGATGCGCTGGCGGTTGGCACGCAGGGAGGCCTTGACCAGATGCAGACGCGAATCGGCATCCGAAGGCAGGGCGGCGGCGGCCAGCGCTGCCAGCAGCGGGTCGCGGATCGCCAGACCGTTGTTGAGGAATCCATCGACCTGACGCGCATAGTCGTCGATTTGCTCGAGCACCAGCGGCGCGAAATTTACGACCGCACGCGCATGGGGTGTAGCTTCCAGGTGCGCCGCCATGTCGACATAATCCTTGATCGCGTGCAGGTAGGTCCACGGCAGGCGGTATTCACCCCCGATCAGATCGCGATATTGCGGCTGATGCATGTGCCAGCACAGCACGACCCGCAGGCGTGTCTCAGCGGACATGGTGCTGGCCCTGACCGAGCATTTCAGCGGTGACCAGGGCGATCCCCCCGGGGGTCACGTAAAATCGCGCCTTGTCCTGGTCCGGATCCTCGCCGACGACGGTTCCGGGCTTTAAGTTGCAGCCCCGGTCCACGACCGCGCGGCGAAGACGGCAACCCTCGCCGACCGTGACATCCGGAAGCACCACTGCGTCCTGCAGCACGGCACCGGTCTCGACATGCACATTGGAGAACAGCAGCGAATGCCGGACCGTGGCTCCAGAGATGATGCATCCGCCCGAAACCATCGAATCCACGGCCATGCCGCGGCGGTCGTCAAAGTCGAACACGAACTTGGCCGGAGGCAACTGCTCCTGGTAGGTCCAGATCGGCCATTCCTCGTCGTACAGATTGAGTTCCGGCGTCAGACCGATCAATTCCATGTTGGCCTCCCAGAACGCATCCACGGTTCCGACGTCGCGCCAGTAAGCCTGCCGCCCGTTCTGGACATCGCGGAACGGGTAGGCCACCACGCGATAGCGTCCGATGGCCGGAGGAATGATGTCTTTGGCAAAGTCATGGCTGGAGTCCCGGACATCGGCGTCGCGTATGAGCTGCTCGTACAGGAAATCGGTATTGAATACGTAGATGCCCATGGAAACCAGGGAGACATCGGTGCGTCCCGCCATGGGTTGCGGATTCGCAGGCTTCTCCAGGAAGCGTGTCACCCGGGCATCGGGGTCCACATCTATCACCCCGAACGCGCTGGCACGCTCGAGTGGCACTTCAATGCAGCCCACCGTCAGGTCGGCGTTGTGTTCGAGATGCCACGCCACCATGGGACCGTAATCCATTTTGTAGATGTGGTCGCCGGCCAGAATCAGCACGTAGCTCGGATTATGATTGCGGATGATATCCAGGTTCTGGTACACGGCATTGGCGGTGCCGAGATACCAGGACGTCTCGATCCGCTGCTGTGCCGGCAGCAGCTCGACGAATTCGCCGAACTCCCCGCGCAGGAACCCCCAGCCCTTCTGGATATGCTGGATCAGGGAGTGCGATTTGTACTGGGTGAGGACACCAATACGGCGGATACCGGAATTGATGCAGTTGGACAGCGGAAAATCGATGATGCGGAACTTGCCGCCGAAGGGCACGGCCGGCTTGACGCGCCACTCCGTCAACTGCTTGAGGCGGCTGCCGCGCCCACCGGCCAGAATCAGCGCCAGCGTATCGCGGGTGAGCCGGCTAACAAACCGCGCACTACTCTCTTTGATCATCCGTTCAGTTCCCTGTTTCGGTGTGTGACACCCGTGTGCATCCACGCCGGCGATTCCGGCTTCCCGGCCACGGTTGGCATCCCGCCCGGCCTGTGCACCCAAGATCCAATCAAGTTACCCCTATTGAAACACAAATTGGGACTCTCTGCGTGCCCATCAAGGGGGTGGGGCATACAACCCGCTGCTACTCGTCCGCTGCTCAGTCCCGCATCTGTTTACGGAAGACACGGCGTAGATAACGCAACAGCCCCTCAGGTACACTGCACACTGCGCTCCGGAAATCACCTCGAAACCGAAAATGCTCAAAGTCCTGTTCGTCACCAGCGAAGCGCACCCTCTGATCAAGACCGGCGGACTCGGCGACGTCAGCGGCAGCCTTCCTGCAGCACTCCAGGCATTGGGATGTGATGTGCGCCTGCTGTTGCCGGCGTATCGCACGGTCCCGGAGCGCGCCGGCACTTCCGGGATCGTGGCACAGCTGACCCTGCCGCAGCTCGTGGCACCGGTCCAGGTGCTCGAGAGCCGTCTTCCGGGAACCGGGATTGTGACCTGGCTCGTCGACTATCCTCCGGCCTATGACCGCGCGGGCGGACCCTATCTCGATCCGCTGGGACACCCCTGGGAAGACAATGCCGAACGCTTCGCACTGCTCGCGCGCGTTGCCGCCTCGCTCGCGCTCGGCGAGGGAGGGGGTTCGTGGCGGCCGGACGTGGTCCATGCCAACGACTGGCAGACCGGACTCACTCCGGTTTTCATGCGGGATGCGCCGCAGCGGCCGGCTACCGTCTTCACAATCCACAACCTGGCCTACCAGGGTCTGTTCGACCAGTCCATGCTGGCACGGCTGGGGCTGCCTCCATCCTTGTGGACACTGGATTCGCTCGAATTCTACGGCCGGCTGTCGTTCATTAAGGGAGGTCTGGTCTACAGCGACATGCTGAACACGGTAAGTCCGACCTACGCGCGCGAAATCCAGACCCCGGACTTCGGCTTCGGCCTCGACGGCCTGCTCCGTCACCGCGCAGACCGCCTGGCCGGCATCCTCAACGGCATCGACGACCGGGAATGGGACCCGGAGCACGACCCCCGGATCGCCCACAACTACGACATCAGCCGGATCCGCGCCAAACGCGACAACAAGCGCGCCCTGCAGCGCGAATACGGCCTTGACCACGACAGCCAGGCGCCTCTGATCGGCATGGTGAGCCGGCTGGTGCGACAGAAGGGGATCGATCTGGTCCTGCGCGTGGCGCCTAATCTGCTGCGGGGGTCAGCACAGATCATTTTTCTGGGCAATGGCGAGCGCGACTACGAGGACGCACTGCGGGCACTGGCTGCCCGCCATCCCGGCCGGGTGGCGGTGCGCATCGGCTATGACGAAACCGCCGCCCACCGCATAGAGAGCGGTGCCGACATGTTCCTGATGCCGTCCCGGTTCGAGCCCTGCGGTCTCAATCAGCTGTACAGCCTGCGCTACGGAACCGTACCGATCGTAAAGCGCGTCGGGGGACTTGCGGACACGGTGGTCGATGCCAGTGAACCGAACCTGCGGGCCGGCGTGGCGACGGGAATCGTGTTCGACGGAGACAGTCCGGACGCGCTGACAGCGGCCCTGACCCGCGCCCTTTCGCTGTACCGAGATACGGACCGCTGGCGCAGCCTGGTCACCTGCGGCATGCGGCAGGACTTCAGCTGGCGTTCGAGCGCACAGCACTATATCGATTTGTACCGCTCGGCCAGGACGGTGCGCGGCTGAGCGGTCGCGGAGGGATTCAGGACCCGGCGGCGTCGCGATAATGGATATCCACCCAGCAGCGTGGCAGCGCCTCCCCGGACAGGAACACGAGATCTGGCTTTTTGAACGTCATCGGCTCCTGCATCTCTTCCCCCGCGTGGTAGCGTCCGGCAACCCGGCTCTTGAAGGGGTCGAACAGGGCATCCATATCGAGGATCTCGACGATATCGTGATTGGTTTTATGTCTTAGAAACATGGATCTCCTCCTGCATCCGGGATCGCACCGCACCGGCAAATCGTCGCTGTGCCAATCATGATCGGTTCCGGCCCTGGTCTCGGGCGCATCATGATGCCGGCACCACCGCGATCGCACATTGACGCCGATCAACAGCAGCCTGCTTCACCCGCAATGGGAGGCATCCGCCGGATGCCCGGCGACAGAACCGCCGTCGTCCGATACAATTTGGCGGACTAAGATATCCCAACACATAATTCAGCCGCCGGTACGGTCTCCAGACCGCCACCGCCCGGGCCAGAAAACGGGGAGGATGCCGCCAGCATGACCGCAACAAGACTGCGCGATGCGTGACAAAACGGTGAAACAGCTGCGTGCGATCGCCCGCAAGCAGGGGTGCCGCGGTTACTCAAGACTGCGCCGCGACGAGTTGCTGCGTATGCTTGCGCGCCGGCGCCCCGAACCTTCGAAGCCCAAACCCAAATCCGCGGCGCCTGGCACCCGGCTCCGGCGCAGACCGGCACCGAAAACGGGCCGCCCCGGGAAAGCTGCCGCAGTACCCCGCCCCGGGAAGCGGCGAACTGCGGCCGCGGCGCGGGCGGCAGCCGGCCGCAAGCGTAACAGCCGCCCGAAGGTGGCGGCGCGCCGTGCCGGCCCGAAGCGGCGGCCCAAGCCGGGTTCGCTCGTCATGCCGGTCGGCCTGGAGCTGCCGGTGCCTTTCGTCGCGGCCGATCTCGGTGAGGATATCGAGTCGCTGCCGCCGCTTCCGGACGCGCTGCTCGGCCTGCTTCCCCAGAAGCCTGGCATTCTGCACGGCTATTGGGCGCTCGAACCCGGTACGCTGCGGCGCCAGCCCGACCTTCGTATCCGGCTGTGCCGTATCCGCGACCGCGTCCTGGAGGTGCTCGACGAGATTCCGCTGCCTAGCGACAGCGGTCGATGGTACTTTCACGTCGGCGATCTGGCGGCCGAAACGCAGCTTTATGCTCAGCTCGGCCACTACGGCACAGACCGAAAATTCGTGACCGCCATCGACCACGGAATCGCGCGCCTGCCCTCGCTGCACGCGTCCGCCCAGACGGATGCGGACTGGTGGATCAGCGACGCTGAATTCGGACAGATGTACGTCCGCACCGGTGGCCGTCCCGACGGACAGCGCCTGGTCTGGTCGGCCTCCGTGAGCAGCCGCTGACTCTGCGCGTCTTGCGTCCGAAAGGCTTCCTCGCGCTCGTTCTGCACGCCCACCTGCCGTTCGTCCGGCATCCCGAGCATGAGCGCTGTCTCGAAGAGGAGTGGCTGTTCGAGGCGATCACCGAGACCTACCTGCCGCTGCTCGAGGTATTCGAGACCCTGGTGCGCGACGGCGTACCCTATGGCGTCACGCTCTCGCTGTCACCCACGCTGCTCGCCATGCTGACCGACCCGTTGCTGCAGAGCCGGTACCTGCGCTACCTCGACGAGCGGCTGCGTGCGCTCGCGGGCGAACATGCCCGGACGCGACAAGACCGGCAATTACATCCCCTGGTCCTGTTCTATGAACGCCGCTACGAGCAGCTGCGGCAGCGCTTCGCCGGCGAGCCGGATATCACCCGGGCGTTCCGCCGCCTGATGGAATCAGGCCATCTCGAAATCCTGACGAGCGCCGCAACCCACGGCTACCTCCCCCTGCTCGCCGCCCAGCCATGGAGCCTGCATGCACAGTTGGCCATGGCGGTACGTACCCACGAACGCATCCTGGGGCGCAGCCCGCGCGGAATCTGGCTCCCCGAATGCGGCTATCTGCCCGGATTCGACCGCGTTCTGGACGATTTTGGCCTGGATCACTTCTTCCTGGAATCCCACGGAATCCTGAACGCCGAGCCACGGCCACGCCACGGCGTGCACCGCCCGCTGCACACCCCCGCCGGACCGGTGGCATTCGGCCGCGACTTCGAATCGTCCCTGCAGGTCTGGTCAGCCGACTCCGGCTTTCCGGGCGATTCCCTATACCGCGACTTTTATCGGGACGCCGGCTTTGACGTCGACGCACCGCACATGCTGACATTGCGGCATGCCGGCACCCCGGGATTTACTGGACTGAAGTACCACCGCGTCACCGGCAAGGGGGCATGGAAAGAGCTGTACCGCCCGGAATGGGCGCACGCCAGGGCAGCGCAGCACGCAGACCACTTCCTGCAAGACCGCGGACGACAGGCACAACGTCTGGCGCGATCGTGCGATGCACCGCCCGTCATTGTCGCGGCTTACGATGCGGAGCTGTTCGGTCACTGGTGGTTCGAGGGTCCGCAATGGATCGACTCCCTCCTGCGCGCCGTCGCCGGCGGCCAACATGGGCTCGAAACCGTCACATCGGCCGGATATCTTGATTGCTATTGCAACCGCCTGCAGACTGCCACGGCGGCGGAATCAAGCTGGGGCGCCGGCGGCTTTCATGAAGTCTGGCTGAACGACTCAAACGACTGGATTTACCCGCACCTGCATGCCGCAGTCGAACGCATGGTTGCTTTGCAGCGGCGCTTCCCGGATTGCACCGGTACAACACGGGAGGCGCTCGATCAGGCAGCCCGCGAGCTGCTCCTTGCCCAGACGAGCGATTGGGCTTTCATCATGAGGACCGGCACCGCGGTGGACTACGCCGTCCGCCGCTTCAAAACCCATATCCACCGCTTTCACCGGCTGGGCGACATGGCAGACCCGGCGCGCTATGACGGATCCTACCTGCACGCAGTGGCCGCCCGCGACAACCCATTTCCGGATATTGACTACCGAATATTCCGCGACGGATACCGTATCCCGGGTCCGGCACCATCCCGGCCCGCCGGACACCGCGACAGCGCTGACGGTACAGACAGGAATCGCCGGGCCTAGCCGACAACACAGCTGCACGCCTGGCCTTAAAGCCGGCTTGCGGCGAGCGCCGCGCCGATGAGTCCGACTCCCGGGTTCATCACCACGCGCACCGGCATTGCCGCAGTCAACTCTGACATGCGTCCCTTGTCGTTGAATGCGCGCAGGAATGCCGGTTCCCTCAAGGTTGCGATGATTTTGGGCGCGATTCCGCCAGCCAGATAGACTCCGCCCCGCGCGAGACAGGTGAGCGCAAGGTTGCCCGCCTGCGCACCATAGATCTCGGCAAACACCTGGAGGGCCCGGACTGCGACAGGTTGATGCCGTTCCCGCGCCGCCCCGGCGATGGCTGCCGCCGGGTCCTGCGCTTCCATTACCGCCTTCATCTCGGCAGATTCTCCGGCACCGGCACTGAGAAAAGAGTAGATGTTCACCAGTCCTGGCCCCGAAAGCAGGCGTTCGTAGGAGACACGTCCGAAGCGTCCCATCAGATTGCGCAAAAGATCGACCTGCAGCACGGACGTGGGCGCAAAATCCGCGTGACCTCCTTCAGTCGGAAGTGCTTCATAGTGATCATTCTGCCAGACGAGAATACCGACGCCGAGGCCGGTTCCGGCGCCGATCACGGCCCGCGGCGCCAGCGATATTTCGTGGCCTTCCTGCAGCACCGCGAGGTCGCCGGGCTCGAGCACCTCGATACCGTAACCCACTGCCTGGAAGTCGTTGATCAGACGCACACGCCCGATGCCGAGCCCGTGCGCAAGCACAGCTGTGTCGACTTCCCACGGCAGGTTGGTAAGTCTGGCACACTGACCAGCGCCGCCATTGGTGATCGGTCCGGCCACGCCGAAACACGCCCCATGCAGCGCCGACATCTTCCCGGCACCTGCCGTACCGATAAATTCCCGGATCATCGGCAGCAGGCTGTCATACGCATTGCTGAGGTAACGTCCCTGCGCAAGCACCCGATGTGCGCCAGGGGCGACGTCCGCAACCTCGAGCAGCGTCTTGGTCCCGCCTATGTCCCCTGCCAGCACTCGCATGTCGGCACCCCTCGCCCCGGGCACGACCGCGCCCTGCGCGGCCCTGCTCAAACCTGCGTTCCGCCCGCACCGATCGGTTGCCGCAATCCGCTCCGGCACATAACCGCTCTGCGGCAGCGGTATTCCGACCCGCCACCTTAATAATTATCGTCCATCATTCCGGCCATTGCATCCGGTTACCCCGGATCGTGCCAGTAACAGCCATCCCAAGGGGGCTCCTGGCGCCTCCGGTTTGCCGGTTTGCCGTATTTCCATAGTTCATTGATAAATGAAATATGGAATTCGAAAGCGCAGCAGCTGCATTGTCCGTTTTCGGTAATCCGTCGCATTTGATGGTATTCCGGGTTCTGGTGCAGGCAGGACCAGCCGGCCTCGCCGCCGGGCCGGATGGCCGAGCAAACGGGAATTCCCTACTGCTGACGGCAGGCATCAAGACCGGGGCTCACCGAGACCCGGCCGGAGGACGTTCAGGCCACTTGCACCGGTATCGCATGGCGCGTGTGCGTGATGCGGTTATGCTCATCGACGTACACAAGGCGCGGCTTGAAGGTCGCAAGATCCTTTTCGTCGAGACTGCCGTATGCGCACAGAATCAGGATATCCGCCGGCTTTGCCTTGTGGGCAGCGGCACCGTTCACCGAGATGATGCCGGAACCTTCCTGGGCGCGAATGGCGTAGGTCCCGAAGCGTTCGCCGTTGCGCACGTTGTACACCTCGATGCGTTCATATTCGTGGATGTCGGCTGCGTCCAACAGACGCCCGTCAATGGCCACCGAGCCCTCGTAATCGAGTTCGGAATGGGTCACGTGGACCCGGTGCAGCTTGGCCCGCAGCAGGGTTCTGTGCATGGGATCGCCTCTTCTAGGATCAGTGCCGGTGACAGGTGTGCCCACCGGGCAACACTCCATTATCCAATTTTAGCCCGCCGCGTTCAAATCCGGCCGGCAGCGATCCCGGGGAACGGCCCTGCACCCGCGCCAGCTGGCGCTCCCCGGCATCGTCGGGGCGGCTGGCACGATTGGCCGCGCGCGGCTTCAGTCCGACCCGGGCAGATTCAGCTCGACATTGTCTAGCAGCCGCGCACGCCCCAGCCAGGCGGCCGCCAGGGCGACTAGCTCCCTGTCCCCTGGGGCCGGGGGCGCCAGGTCCGCGCGCCGGCGTATGCTGAGATAGTCCGGTCGGAATCCGTGCGTCGCGAGCGCGGCAATCGCCCTGGTCTCGGCCTGCGGCAGATCGGCCCCCACCTGCTCAGCCTGGTCCTTCAGCGCACGTAAGGTCGCGAACAGCAATGGCGCAACCCGACGCTCCGACTCGGTCAAATAGCCATTGCGCGAACTCAGCGCGAGGCCGTCCGCGGCGCGTTCCGTTTCCACGCCCACGATTTCGACAGGCATCCCCAGGTCACCCACCATCAAGCGTATGAGCAGCCACTGCTGGTAGTCCTTCTTCCCGAAAAGCGCCGTCTCCGGGGCAACCAGATGCAGAAGGCGGTTGACCACGGTGGTCACGCCGCGAAAATGTCCTGGTCGGAATGCCCCGCAAAGGATGTCGCTCAGGCCCGGAACCTCCACGAATGTCTGGGCTGACTGTCCGCGCGGATACACCTCCGCATCCGAAGGCAGAAACAGTAGATCCACACCGGCGTTGCGCAGCAGCGCAAGATCGGCCGCAGGTGTGCGCGGATACGCAGCGAAGTCCTCGCCCGGCCCGAATTGCAGCGGATTGACGTATATGCTCGCGATCACGATGTCGGCATGATCGCGGGCGCGCTCCATGAGGCGCAGGTGCCCGGTATGCAGATTGCCCATGGTCGGCACGAAGGCTACGCGGCGGCGGACACGAAGATCCGAAATCCGACGCTTCAGGTCAGCCGCGGTAGTGCAGACGTCCATGGCCTCAGCTGAACGAGTGTTCGGGGCCGGGAAATGTCCCGGCGCGGACTGCATCGGCGAATGCTCGGACCGCCGCCTCGATGTCGGCGCTACCCTGCATGAAATTTTTTGAGAATTTCGGGCTCGGGCGCGGATACAGGCCGAGCATATCCTGCAGCACCAGGACCTGTCCGTCACAGGCAGCACCGGCGCCGATGCCGATGACGGGTATCTCAAGCGCGGCACTGACGGCCTCGCCGAGCACCGCGGGAACCGCCTCGAGCACGAGCATACTCGCCCCCGCCTCCTGCAGCAGGCGCGCGTCTTCCCGCATACGATGGGCAGCGACCCCGTCGCGGCCCTGGACATGATAACCGCCGAACTGGTGCACGGATTGGGGCGTAAGTCCGATGTGGCCGCAAACCGGGATGCCGCGCTCCACTAGAAAGCGCACGGTATCAGCCATGGGCGCGCCGCCCTCAAGCTTGACCACCTGGGCTCCGCCTTCCTTCATCAGCCGCCCGGCGCTCTCAAGCGCCTGTGCCGGACCGATCTGGTAGCTGGCGAATGGCAGATCCACGACGATGAGAGTGTGGCTCACACCGCGCGCCACGCAGGCTGAATGATAGACCATGTCATCCATGGTAACGGGCAGCGTGGTGCCATGTCCCTGCATGACCATGCCCAGCGAGTCGCCAACGATCACCACGTCGATTCCACAGCGGTCGAGGAGGCTTGCGAAGCTGTAGTCGTAAGCGGTCAGGCACACGATTTTCTCATGCGCCCGCTTCATTTCCCGAATGGTAGCGATGGTGACGGGTTTCACTGGCTGGCCGGAAGGGGGTTGAAGAAATGCCGGCCGCTGCGCACACCACGCAGATGTTCCAGCAAGGAATTGAAATCGGCTTCGCTGTCCACGAAATTGACCTCGGCCGCGTTGACGACAAGCAGGGGTGCTGCCGAGAAATGATGGAAGAAGCGCGTGTAGCCTTCGACGATGGACTCCACATAGGCGCGATCGATCATGCGCTCGTGTGCGGCGCGGCGCCGGCGCACACGCTCCATCAAAACGTCCGCAGGCGCCTGCAGGTAGATTACGAGATCCGGCGTCGGCAGGTCCAGGCTCATCTGTGCGTATACCTGCTCGTACAGACGCAGTTCATCATCATCGAGATTCAGACGTGCGAACAGGCTGTCCTTCTCCAACAGGAAATCAGCGACCCGCACCGGCCGGAACATATCCCCCTGGCGCAATTCCTGCAACTGGCGCACGCGTTGAAACAGGAAAAAAAGCTGGGTTGGCAACGCAAACTGCTTGCGTGCCTGGTAGAAGCGCTCGAGGAACGGGTTTTCTTCGGGTCGCTCCAGGAGCAGGTCGCTGCCAAACGCCTGGGAAAGCTTTTGGGCAAGACTCGTCTTTCCGACTCCGATCGGACCCTCGACCACCACGTATCCGGGGTTGCGCGCCGGACCCGGAGCCGCCGCAACTTTCAAGGTGCCAGGATTCATTGCGCTTGCTCGTATGATGCCGCATGTTCCCGGCCGGCAGTCATGTCCGCCAGCCTCTCTATTATCTGCCCGGAGCTCTGCTCCCTGAGATCACTTACCGTTCCCAGACCGACGATTTCCAGCGCCGGCGCGACTTCGTGCAAAGGATACAGGACGAAGGCGCGCTCGTGGAGCCTCGGATGCGGCAATACCAAATCGGCCGAGCCGCTCAGCTCCTGGCGGCCATCCGCGCCAATATAGAGCAGCAAATCCAGATCGAGGATGCGCGGACCACCGGACACAGAGCGCACCCGCCCCCGGCCGGCCTCGATCGCCAGCAGATGACGCATGAGAACTGCCGGCGCAAGGGAAGTAGACAACTGGCAGACCGCGTTGATGAAGTCGGGCTGCTCCCTCATCCCCACGGGCGCGGTACGGTAGAGCCCCGAACACCGCTCGACGTGGGTGCCGGGAAGTCCGTCGAGCAGCCTGGCTGCGGTCCGAACCTGATCGACCGGCCCGTCCAGGTTGCTGCCCAGCCCGACAAAGGCGCAGGCCAAATCAGCTGGGCTCACGGCCGGCCGGTCGCCGTCGCCGACGACGGCGCTTCGGGCGCTCCGCGGTCGCGGGTGCGAGCGCGCGCACCATGGCCTTGCGCTGGTCGGGTCCGAGCTCCTGAAAGCGGGTCCACCATTCCGCAAGTTCCGGGTCAGCCGCTCCGGACTCGGCGCGCAGGAGTAGAAAATCGTAGGCAGCACGGAAGCGCTTGTGTTCGAGCAGGCGCGCGGCCCCCTTTCCGTGACGGCGCGGAAAGCGAAGCTGCAACTCCCAGATCTCGCGCATCGGAAAGCTGAGCCTCTTCGGGACGGAAATATGCTGCTGCTGGTCCCGCAGCACCGAATCTGCAGCGAGACGCAGGGCATCCTGATCCTTCATGCCTTCGCTCACCAGCTGGTCCAACCGCTGACGTACCGGCTCCCACAAAAAGGCGGCGAACAGGAACGCCGGATTCACCGGTTTGCCTTCAGCCAAGCGCGCATCGGTGCTTGCGAGCGCCTTGGGCAGCAGCACACGTGGAAACCCGTCGCTTTCTGAAGCCAGGCTCTCATCGGTAGCCGGAAACAGATAGCGGAAAAGATCGTGAGTGCGCAGCAACTCGTAAGTCTCGGCGGAATAGCCGCCATGAAAAAGCTTGAGAACTTCTTCGAACATGCGTGCTGGCGATACTTCGAGCAGCAGATGGCCCAGCTCGCGAATGGGCGCCGCAGTCGCCGGTTCGATCACAAAACCGAGTTTGGCCGCAAACCGTACGACCCGCAGCATCCGCACCGGGTCTTCGCGGTAACGCGACGGCGGATCGCCAATCATGCGCAGCACCCCTTCCTTGAGGTCTCGCACCCCACCGACGTAATCCATGACGGCATAATCGCGGATGTTGTAATAGAGCGCGTTGACCGTGAAGTCCCGGCGCAACGCATCCTCTTCCTGGGTTCCGAAGATATTATAGTCGGCGAGCTGGGCGCGGCGTGATTCCCGGGCCGACTGTTCCCCGCCCTCTCCGTTTCGGAGGACCGACTTCGGCACGGATTCACCCGGAGCCGCGGGGATGCCGCGAAAGGTTGCAACTTCGATGATCTCCCTGCCGAAATGGACGTGCGCTAGGCGGAATCGCCTGCCAATGAGACGCGCGTTGCGAAATACTTCCTGGATCTGCTCGGGCCTGGCGTCGGTCACGACATCGAAATCCTTCGGTTCATGCCCGAGCATCAGATCACGCACACAGCCGCCGACCAGCAGGCTGGCAAAACCAGCATCGCGCAGACGATAAAGCACTTTCAAGGCGTTGTCGCTAATGAGCGTACGCGAGATGGGGTGCTCGGCACGCGGGATAATCAAGGGAGCGTTAATCGTGTCACCTTTCCGGCATGGGTCAGACCGACGACGGATATTTCTTGTTCGTTGTTAAATGAGCCTGGGTGCGTATAATAGCACCCCTTTTAAAGCACCCGAAAAAAGCCGGCTGCTGCTCCCTTCGTCTAGTGGCCTAGGACGTCGCCCTCTCACGGCGAAAACAGGGGTTCGAGTCCCCTAGGGAGCGCCATAAAATCAATGATTTACTGACAAACTCCCCGCCTTTGTACGACTCTAAGGCAAATCTTGCTGCCAGAACTAGGGTGGACGAGCTACGGTGCGAACGACGTTGCGCTCCGTGCAGGAATCCGAGACAAGGCGGCCGAATCTTTCAGGGAAGGACATTCGGGGCACGACTTGCTGCGACCGTTCCGGGTTGCTGTCTCCGTCGTTCGTTCACAACGCCGAACGGTACCGGGCAATGACTCTTGCTCCGGCGATCGCACATCACACATCGCAATCAGACTCGCTTCTTTGGGCGATATTCAATACAGCGGTCCCGATGCCGATCATGCTGATGGCATTTCTATCGCCACGTTCTCGATAAAAAAATTGCCACAGCACACCCCATCGACGTTCCATACGCTTTGCCTTGGCGCACCGTCTTCACGGCGCTTGACGTTCCTTCGCTGACTTCCGAACAGCCTTGCGGATTGACGCCCTGGGGCCGCGATCGGCGAGCATTCCCGGCCCAGCTTGCTGCGCTCCTGAGCCAACACGGCCGCACTGCAAAAAACAGGTTCATTAGGAAGCGCGCCAGGAGTCCCAATTTCAGACCTCCTGACCTAGTCGGCCGATTCGCCTGAAATCCCTGTCTCTTTCCGCGCCTGCGGGTGCGGACCAATACCTGTCCAGTTTTTGGGCTTCATCCCGGCACAATCCGCTGAAATCAGGGGAGATGCGCCGGGAGAGTCGCGGATTCAAACCAGTCCGGTTTTAGCCTGGCACCATGAACACACAATTGGCCCTGGAATTGCCCTCGTCGGCGCTGTCGGACACCGCGGTCATCAATGCGCGCTGTACGCTGCGCGCGGAGCAATACCAGCGCATGGTTGTTATGGTGATGTTGGTCGGCTCCGGGTTTGCCCAACAAGCGGAGGTGGCACATGCGTTCGCAAGATCCGAACGCACCGTTCGCCGGCATCAGGACCGAACGCAAGCACTTGACCGACATCACCAAAATGCTGGCTCACCAGGTCGAAAGCGATCTGCTGGCGTTGCTTCGGCCTCTTTATGCCCGCGCCAAGCAAGAGGGGCGCACACTCCTGCATGACAGGAGGTCTGAAATTAACCCCACACCGTGACCACCTTTATCCCGGAAAACCCGTGCGCACAGAACCGTACATTGCCGATCGAGTGCACCGGATTTTTTTCGCAACCCGCTTGGCTTGCGGCGCCGGCCTTCGCAAAGCTCGCGGATAGTTCTGCTCGCGATGCTCGCCAATCGCTCACGCTGGACCGCGTCCCGGATCCGACAGCACCGGAATCCCGCACCGCGGTCCCGAAAGTACTAACCAAGATGGCCCGAGCAGCTTGACGCGAAGGCGACCACGGGCAAGGTGGTTGGGGCCCCGCCCCATCTCTTGAAGTCAAATAGGCGCCTTCCCGTCGGGGCGGCACGGGCCCTTTGATGCCGCACAGGGAGCGCCCGTATACAATGTGCACTACTGATATTGCAAGAGCCAAGACATCGCGGAGAGCTTAACATGTGCTACTCGGCCATGGTGCAGCAGGGGCTTAAGAAGGGCCTGCGCTGGCAGGCCCGGATCCAGACCGACGGGTTCGAGGATCTCTTCCGCCGGCGCCTGGATGACAGGCGCCTCAAGGTGGCCCGGGCGCTCGAGGCGAACTTCGATGATCCTCGGACCCCGGCCGAGGTCCGTATCCGTCAAAACATCGACCAGTACCGGGAGGCTCTGAGGAAAGAGCATGAAACCGAACTCTTCCGCCAGCGCCGCCGCCTTATCGACGCCGAGCGGATATTGAAGGCCAAAGAGACGAAGAAGGCCCGTGAAGAGATCCGTATCGCCGAAAACAAAGTCAGATGGCTTATGGCCAAGCTTGCCGACCTCTCCCGCACCACGCTCACGCCTGAAGATTCCCGGATCTTCCCCTTCTGGTACGCCCCGCTCTACGTCTGGGAGGATGGCAGGATCGTGGTCCGCCCCATGCGCTACCACTGCCGCATCCATGGCAAGCCGGAGAGCTACGACCGCAGATACCCGGGACTTTACAACGCCCGACGGGACAACCTCGAGGGCTACTGGAAGACCCTTTTCGGCCACCGGCATGCGGTGCTCGTCATCTCGAGCTTCTTCGAGAATGTCGCCCGGCACGACTTCGAGCACCGGGCGATCCGCCCGGGGGAGAAGCCTGAAAACCTGGTCCTCCACTTCGATCCGCAGCCCCCGATGGAAATGTGCATCGCCTGCCTCTGGGACCGATGGCAGTCCCCCGGAAGGCCCGATCTTTACTCCTTTGCCGCGATCACCGATGAACCGCCGCCGGAGGTCGCTGCAACCGGACACAACCGCTGTGTCATTCCATTGAAGGAGTCCCACATCCGGGCCTGGCTTGCCCCTGGAGGGCGAAGCCCCGAGGAACTTTACGGGATTCTGGATGATCGGGAGCGGCCGTACTTCCGGCATGAGCGGGCGGCATAACCTTCCGATACCCCACAGGCATCACCCCTGAACACCTGATGCAGTACCCTCGGGGATTCTCGCCGAAAGCGCCCACCAGCATACGGAGTGTCCTCGAGGCGGTTTTTCGATAAGCGGCCCCACACACCCGTCGCGTCGTAGCAGTTGCGACTCACCGGAAAGCAATGGCGCGCTACTGCCCCTGCTTCCTGGATGAAGGCGCCCGTTGCCCTCAGGCCTCTGGTACGTACTCTGAATAGACCGGGAGATCATCGCCGCCGCACGACCATTCGGCACGAGAGTCCCAGAAGATGCGCGCCATTGGCCGGATTCCGGGGTCAGTATCGAGCGATCCGGCCGGGATCACGGCGCGGCTCAGATCCGGGGCGATCCGCGGCAAGGGACTGCCGCAGTTCCGGCAGAAGCAAGTCGCAAAGCGCTTCGCCTCCGGCACCTTGTACTGGCCGAGATGCTCCTCGCCCGTCGTCCAGCGCGCGCTCCCGAGCGTGACGACGACGTTGCTCGCATGTCCCGTTCCGGTAGCCTTGCGGCAGCGCCGGCAATGGCAATGGTAGAACCGGTTCGCCTCGCCCGTGATTTCGTAGCGGACAGCACCGCAAAGACAGCCTCCACGAAGCGTAATCTGCGTCATGACGGATCTCCCGAAGTGATGCATGGTCGCTGGCCACCGGCGGCACTGCCGGCACCGTTACAGGCCACTCCCGCAGGATATCCGGAGACATGCACCAATACCACGGCGATTGCGGCAACGCCACAACAAAAATGCGCAATGCCTGGGCAAACAGCGCGCCCGCCTCGAACCGCAACTGTCACCGACGAGAGCGGAATGACCAGGGAACCATCCGGGATTTCCCATTGGCCCGCAAGGTTGGAGAACCGGAATGTCGCGGATGCGGCATCCCAATTGTCACCGGCCATGGCCTGCCGCGCGCAGCAGAGGGGGAGTCCGCTCCGGCGACCTGAGGCCGCTGGAGCGGGGGATCCCCTAACAGACTACTTGGCTGCCAGTGCGCGGTGCAGGGCCATTTCGATATGAGCCTGCAATTTCGTCGCCACGCCTTCTGCCTTGGTGCCGCTGGCGATCGCGGCCGGTTTGATGAATTCCACCCGTGTCCAGGCACCTTCCTGAACCAAGGTCACATGCAGCGGGCAGAGCGCCATCATGCCGGGATCCGCATTGCTGATGGCGTTGGCGAAACCGGGATTGCAGAACACCACCGTGCGGATTCCGGCCAGGTGATTGCGGTTATAGTCCTTCCAATGAAAGTGCTTCGCCGCACCGGCAAGTTTCCGGCTGATATCGATCTTGTTGACGACTTTGAATCCGGAATGCTGCAGTGCCATGACGACGTTTTTGAATACCGGGCCGATAGGCCGCTCAGTGCTCAGCACGCCGATATTGGAGTCGGCTGCAAACACGCAGGACGCTGATGCCAGCAATGCAAGGCCCACGAACAGACGCTTCATGAATACAAGTCTCCTTGAGGGAAATAAGGATTGAATGTTAATCCGGTGCGCACCGGAATGCTCTCCGGTGCGGCCCATGATAGCGGCCTGGCGGGACCGCGTACAGGGTGAGCGTGCGACCGAGGAACTACACGGTGCATTGCAACCATCATCCGTCTGCACTATCGGATTGGCCGCCTGACCGGACAGAAGCGTCTGGGCAGAACTGTCCCCATTTCCGGACCGAACACTCGCAATGCCGCGCGGGTTACTGACGCGGCACTTTCCGAGCACGAAAACCCCCACGAAGCCACCGAAAAGCAGCCAACTCGCGCGGTGCGGTCAGCGGGCACAGCCTGGTTGCGGATACAGCCGGAGGATCGCTGCACCAACTCCATGCATCTATCCGGTTTCCTTGTTCGGATCGACCACATCCAGCGGTCTGCGCAGCCGACCGCAGAGCCGGCTCACCTGCCGGGATGACCGCCCGGATGCGCGCCGTTGCAGCGCGGCAAGCAGGAAGGCAGCGACATACTGCCATCGTCGACGGTACCGGAGCACGCCCGTCAATCTCCCGGCCCGCCGCGAACCGACAGCCCGACCGACGGCGGTCCGTCGGTGTCGCCTGCGACAATTCGTGCCTTGCCGCGAATCTTGGCCTGATACATGCGCCGGTCGGCCAGCGCCAGCAATGCGCGCCAGTCCTGCGATACAGGAATTCGGTCGCGCACCAGCTCCGCTATCCCGGCGCTGAACGTAAGGGCCGTCCCGGCACCACTCGGTTGCACACACAGCCGGCAGATGCCGCCCTGGCACAGTCTGACGAGCTGGCGCTGCGCCTCATCAATGTCGGTATGCGGCAGGACTTGGAGAAATTCCTCTCCGCCCCAGCGGATCAGAATGTCGCTGGTACGCAGGTTCGAGCGCAGGATCCGCGCCGTTTCGCGCAGCGCGACGTCCCCGGCATCATGACCGCGAATGTCGTTGAGCCGCTTGAAATCATCCAGATCCACAAAAACCAGAGACAGCGGAAAGCCGTAGCGGCGCGCCAGGTCGAACTGCTGGGCCAGGAATTCCTGGCCGCTTCGCCGGTTGTATACGCCAGTGAGCGAGTCGAAGGCCGACTCCTGATACAGTTCGTGCATGAGCTGGAGCTGGCTCAGTGACGCCACCGCGCTGATCGTGACCACCATCAGCAGCAGCCACAACACCATGGCACCGTCCAGTCCTGGCAGTCCGAGCATAGGTACCGTCGCGATCCCGATCAGGGGGAATGCGAGGCCGACAAGCTCAGCCAGCGTGAGCGGAAAGATGCTGAGGCCGGCCACAAGCGCGAAGGGAAGAAACAGATAGCCCATGGCAACCGCGGCGCCGACAGTCGTGAGGTCCGCTCCGTACAGGATGTATTGCGCATAAAGATAGAACGCGGAGGGAATCACGTACAGCAGTGCCACCATCCGGTAGGCGCTTCCGAGGCTGGTCCGGTCCCTGCCCGAGACCGCCAAGCCGACAAAGGCCGCGCTCGTGAGGAGCCGCGCCAGCAGAAGCCGCACGTAGATGGCGCGCGTAAACACTGCCACATCCGCCCCGAACCACAGCGGCGTCAGGAGCGCGAATACCGCCGCCACGATGCGCACCCGCGAGATCACGAAGCGGGCCCGGTACAGCCTGAACAACGGCGCATGCGATGCCGGACTCAGTACCTGCGCTAGCAGTCCCGGAATCGCCGGATCATACTTCCCCAGTAGGTATTCGAGCCATCGCTTGCCCCGGTTCAAGGCAGGTGTCGCTCGTGTCCTGGCTTCCCGTCCTGCCCGATCCGCGACTCGTCGTCGGCGTCGCCGGGCACATCGGCCGGCTCCGTGAAAATCCCCAGATAGTTGCGAGCCGCCGTCCCGGCGTGCGGCGCAACGGCGATCATCTCAAGCATCGCCGCATAGGCCTCGCCGCTCCGGCGCCGGTCATGAACTGTTCCGGACCAGTGGCCGTGCCGGTCGACCGCATGGCGCATCTCTTCGACAAGCGCTGCATGCGGACCGCCGGACTGCAGGAAATCCGGGATCCTGCCGAGCAACTCATGCACGTCACAGCCAATCATGTCGGCAAACGCGGAGTTGGCCTGCAGGACATGGAACTCGGCGTCTGTGACAATCACGCCTTCGCGCATATGTCCGATCACCAGGTCCGAGAGCGGTGGTTCGATCGCCCGCGCTGCACCATCGCCCCGCAGAGCGCGTACACAGAGATCGCCGAGTGAGAGCCTGAGCGCATGCGAGATGCGCTCAATGACCTGGATGGAAAAGTTTTCCCGACCGTTCTCGATGGCCGAAAGGTACTGGTAGGTGATGCCGGCCCTCTGCGCGAGCCCTTCGAGAGTCAGGCCGCGCTGATTTCTAATGGCTCGGACGCTCGCGCCCACCATTTTTTGTGCTCTTTTCATCGGCGGACAGTCTACAGACGGTGGTACCGGAGGTCATTCTACTATAGTTGAAAAGTGCCGGAGGCAGTTTTGCTGCGGCGGCTGCCCTGCCTCGGACCGGGCTCAAAGTCCGGGGACCGGAAAAGATCTCCGCCACTTGAATTTTTCTGCCCATGTCCTGCCCCGCCTCGCGGTCTTGATATCCGCCTCCGCCAACCGCATATTGCGGACATCCGGAATCGACGGAGTTTATGTCATGAGCGCATCAACCTACGTCACAGACGTCACCCAGGCCGATTTTGACGCGCTGGTTCTGAGCCGATCGCGAAAGACGCCGGTGCTGGTTGATTTCTGGGCATCCTGGTGCGCTCCCTGCAAGATGCTCATGCCGGTTCTCGCACGGCTTGCCGAGCAGTATCAGGGAAAGTTCTATCTCGCCAAGGTCAATACGGACGTAGAGCAGGAGCTCGCGGCACGCTATGGAATACGGAGCCTGCCAACGGTCAAGCTGTTCAAGAACGGGGCCGTGGTTGACGAATTCCTGGGCGTGCAGCCGGAGCAATTCATCCGCGACATGATCAATCGCCACGCGCCACGCCCCTCGGACGCGCTATTGACCGAGGCACGCCGGGCCATTGACAGCGGCCAGGCGCATCTGGCCGACGACATTCTGAGGCGCGCGCTCGACATCGATCCGGAAAACGATCACGTCAAGATCGCGCTCACCGGCCTGCTGTTGGATGAAGGCCGGGTCGACGAGGCCGCACAGATGCTGGAAATGCTGTCCCGGACGGCCAGGTCGGAACCCGAGGCGGAGGCGCTGCGCGCGCGCCTGGAAATCGCACACATCGCCGCCGACAGTCCAGCGCCGGACGAGCTCGAGCGGATCATTGCCACGAAGCCCGAGGACAGCGAGGCGCGCTACCGGCTCAGTGCGCACAGGGTGCTGCAGGGGGATTACGAATCTGCCCTGGCACTGTTACTTGAGATCGTCCGGCGTGACCGCCGGTTCCGCGACGATGCTGCGCGCAAGACCATGCTGATGATCTTCACACTGCTCGGCGGCAAAGGGGAGCTGGTCAAGCGGTACCGGGGCCAGCTCTCCCTAGTACTGAACTGACTCTGGCCTGCAGGTCAGGCTGGCCCTGGCCGTTACGGCAGGCTTTGCGGGTCAGCGCAATTGGCATGTCATGACCCGCGGACTACATGATGGCGTATTGGTGGCGCCTCGCGACAGGCCACACCGTGTCCGCAGAAGCAAGCACCGGCCCGCGCGCCCGTACCTGGCCGGACTGCCTCCCCGCGGCAATCATGAGGAGACCCGACAATGCTCAGAGCTTCCCGCTTCCCGGTTATGGCAGCGACCGGCATGCTGGCCTTGGCTACACCGGCCATCAGTCATGGCGCCGCGCCGCGCGTGATCCACGTGAAAATCGGCAGCTATTACATCAAACCCAGCAGAATCTCGGTTGCAGTCGACCAGCCCGTGACGCTGATGATCAAGAATCAGGCATGGCTGATCCCGCACGACCTCGTCGTCCGGGCCCCGTCGGCGGGCATCGATTTCAAAGTTGATCTGCATGGGGGCCAGAGCGGAAGCGTGACATTCACTCCGACCCGGACCGGCGACTACAAGATGTACTGCGATAAGAAGCCGATCTTCGGCAAGAGCCATGAGGCCCGGGGCATGCATGGAGTGCTGCAGGTCGTCCGCTAGTTTAGTTCAGCGCCCGTCGTGGCAGACGCGTCCCGCCCCGCTTGCCGGTAGCCCACCCCGACTCGGCAATTCGGTCTGCCGTCACAGCCAAGAACCGGGCGCAAGCGCTCAGCGCCGCGCGCGCCGCGCTGCTTCGGCCCCGTCCCCGCTCTCGTCCTCGCTCACAATGGTGTATTCGCCCTCAAGCGGCTGGGCCTGGCCCGGGGACACATGGCTCGCTACCGAGCGCAGCCGGCGACGCAGCCACCAGGTCCGCAGGCCGAAACCAATCGTCGCCATCAGAAACAGCACGACGATGGCCGTGAAAAAGAACGC
The DNA here is from genome assembly GCA_021785795.1 of Pseudomonadota bacterium. The sequence goes on along the minus strand of JAJYEK010000026.1, from coordinate 5,332 downwards.
GGAAAGCACGGCCGCACCTGCCACGAACGGGGCCAGGGCGAGATAGCGCATCCACGGCTGCTTGCGTCCTTGTTTGGCGAATCTGTTCTGTTCCGTGGTCATGATCCTACATCCTGCTTTTGCCGCCACATACTGCGGCCTGATGCGCAAAACACCCCGTCCTCCACATTACGTGCGGGGTCCCCGCCGCCCCGGTTTGGAAGCAGCGATATACCGTACCACCTGATGACATGGCAGTTTCTCCAGAGTTCCATAGAACTGCTTTGCCTCTTCCACTAACCCGCGGATGCTGTCGGTTGCACCCACGCCACCCTCCTGAAGCAGCGCCTTCAGTCCGGCAAGTCCGCCGAAGACGATTTTCATTTCCTTGCCGAACGGCAGCTCGCGCGCGGTATCCGTGACCTTGAGCGCAAAGCGCGAACCTTCCCGCAGCAGCAGCAACAGCCTCACGCAGTCATGCCGCGCGTCGGCCGACTGGCACACCACCGCAGTGCGTTCGCCGATGTAATGGTGCGTTGCCTTCTCACACATGAATTGGGTGCTGAGGATCGCTTTTTCAAACGGACAACGGTTGTTCTCCATCCCGATACCCTTGCATACGCCAGATTCGCCCGGCGTCCGCATCCTGCAGTGCCGGCCGGACCACCTTACCGAGGGACGGGCACCACAGCAGCGCGGCCCCGCTAGCCGACGAGGCGCGCCACCAGCCAGCGGCTGATGTCCTTGATTTCGGCCACGCAGATGGAGTGGTCCATTGGGTATTCGTGCCACTCGATACCCGCACCACCGGCCACCAGCAGGTTGCGTGCCGCCTGTGCCGTGGCGAAGGGGATGATCCCGTCGTAGGTGCCATGTCCCATGAATATCGGAATCTCCCGGTTGGCCTGATCGGCCTGGCTCATGAGGTTACCGGCAAGCGGCACAGGTGCAGAAAGGGCCATTATACCTCCCAGCGTTTTTGGATAACGCAGACCGGTGAACAGCGCTATCGCCCCGCCCTGGGAAAACCCGCCAAGCACCACGCGTTGCGGCGGCACGCCGCGACCGATCTCCGTCTCGATCATGCTCTGCACGATCCCCTCCGATTCGCGGATATGGCTCAGCTTCTGGTTGAATCCGGTGTCGGTCATTTCGATGTCATACCAGGCGCGCATCACCTGCCCGCCATTGATGGTGACCGGGCGAAACGGCGCGTGCGGAAACACGAAGCGCACCGCCAGGGAGCGCGGCAGGCCGAGTTCCGGAACGATGGCGGCAAGATCATGCCCGTCGGCGCCCAGCCCGTGCAGCCAGATGACGCATGCGTCTGGCCGCGGTGCGGTCTGCAGTTCTATCGGGGATTCCGTTTTCTCAGCGCTCATGGCTTCCAAGGCAACCGTACCGGCTGTCAGTCTCCACGGTAGACACATCCGGCAGTGCAGGTTTCGCGCACAACCACCTTTGACAGCAGCGGCAACTGCGGCCTCAGCCGCTGCCAGATCCAGCGCGCCAGGTGCTCGCTGGTCGGATTTTCCAGGCCCGGAATCTCGTTCAGATAATGATGGTCCAGCTGCTCATAGACCGGCGTGAACGCGCGACTGAGGTCGGCAAAATCCATCACCCAGCCCTCGCGCTCCGCGAGCAGTCCGGAAACATGCAGTTCCACGCGGAATGAATGTCCATGCAGGCGGCGGCACTTATGGTGCTCTGGCAGGTTGGGTAACCGGTGCGCTGCCTCGATTGTGAAGACCTTGAAAATTTCCACCTACTGCTCCGAAAGATGCCGCTCGTGCGGCGGCGAACGCTCACCGCCCACCCCTAAAGGATTGCACAGAATATGCCGCGGATCAAAAGGCCGGGCACCCGCGCGCTGCCCGCCTCGGCGTCCGGCTACCTGCGCGCGGGACGTTCACGCTAGAATCGCGGATCTGGCGGCCTGCTTCCTGCGGGCCGGTGCCCCAATGGACGAGCGAAATGAGCGAGAATTCCGTACCGCTGATCATGGAACCGGCAGACCTCGAGGGGCGACACACTTCTGATGCCATCCTGGTGGTCGACTTGTGCAAGCCCGAGGTCTACACCTATGCGCATATCCCGGGTGCGGTGCACTTCGACTATGCGCAGATTGTCGCCGCACGACCACCGGTCATGGGGCTGCTGCCCGGTCCCGAGCAGCTCTCGGCCTTGTTCTCGTCCATCGGCATGACGCCCGAACATCATGTGGTGGCTTATGACGATGAGGGCGGAGGACGCGCCTGCCGGCTGCTTTGGACGCTCGAGGTCATCGGCCACAAGCGGTACTCACTGCTGAACGGCGGCATTCAGGCCTGGAGCGCGGAGCGCCGGCCGTTGACCTCTGAAATCAGGCCGCATGCCAGATCCGAATACCCGGTTACCATGGCGCTGACCGCAGTGGCCACCAAAGAGTACATAAAGAACCATCTGGGGGAATCCGGCGTCGTGCTGGTCGACACCCGCACTCCGGCCGAATATCGGGGGGAGCGGCGCCTGTCGGCGCGCGCCGGACATATTCCGGGCGCCATTAATTTCGACTGGGTGAACGCCATTGACGCAAAGAACCACCTGCGGCTTAAGCCGGCAGCGGAGCTACGTCGCATGCTGACCGCGCTCGGCGTCACCGATGACAAACAGGTCATCACCTACTGCCAGACCCACCATCGCTCGGCCCATACGTTCATCATGCTCAAAAGTCTGGGCTTTGAACGTATCGCCGGCTATCCGGGATCCTGGTCCGAATGGGGCAATAGTCCGGATACGCCGGTCGAATAGGGCCGGGCTCCGGAGTGGAAAAAAGGGGGCGCAATCCTTCCCTGGATTGGCCGGCACGCCCAGTCGACGCTGCGGCATGCCAAGCAGACGCTGCGTCCTCGCGTCCGTGCACCCCACCCCTGCGCGCCAAGCAACGCCTGGCGCGCTATCTTTCGGACGGAAGCCCGCTCTGAGGCTGTGCACCCTCCCGGTGGCCGTCTTGGGACAGTCCCAGCTGCTCGCGCATCACATAGACGTCGCCGACGTACACCATGATGGCGATTTCCTGCATCCCGGGGTGCGCATCCTCAACCTGCCGAACCAAGCCGCTGACGCGCGCAGCGAGCGATGACCTGCGGTTCACAAAGCGACTCATCCCGCTCTCCCCGGGGCCTCAGGGGTCCCGAACCAGGCACTTGATATAAAAAAGAGCAAAGACCATGCCAGCGAACCCTATGACGGTGGGCACCGGGCGGACACCCGGTGCACAGGGCAACATTCAGCGAATCTGAGGCCCAGCCGGCAGGCAGCCGCAATTTCGGCCGGCCGGATTTTGACCCAGGTCATGCCGGCGAAGGTCACGGCGCGGCACACTAGCGTCGGAAGGAATTACACTCTCACTCGGATTCCGAGAAAGGCGGGCGAAATGGACAGAACCTGGGTTTTGGTGGCGCACCGCACCGGCGCCCGTTTGTACGAACAGAGCCAGCCTGGCGGCGCATTGCTCCTTGTACGGGACATCCCGCATCCCGAGGGCCGGCTGAAGAACCGCGAAATCACCAGCGACAAGAGCGGGCGCCTGTTCGACAGCTTTCATAGCCGCCACACAGTCGGCAAGTCACCCGACCCCAAGGAACAGCTCGCGATCGAATTCGCCCGGCACCTTGCCGATGTGCTTCAGCGGGGATGCACTTCCGGACAATTCCAGCATCTGGTGCTGGTCGCGGATCCGCATTTCCTGGGAGACCTGCGCATGGCGCTCGACGCGCAAACCACGAAGTTGGTCACCGGATCGCTTGCCAAGGATTTGTATGAGATTCCGGAACGTGAACTTCCGGGCCATCTCCAGGGACTGCTCCGGATCTAGCGCCGGCCGTACGCCAGGCCTGTCAGGATTCCGCGCTAGCCGGGATCGACACCGAGGTGCCTGCCGATCCGACGCACGCCCTCGCGCAGGTTCTCCGTCGTATTGGCATAAGAGAAGCGGACATGCAGCAACGGTCTATGCTCCCCGAAGTCCAGGCCGGGCGTAATAGCGACCCCCGCGTTTTCGAGCAGATCCATAGCGAACGCTCCGGAATCGCTGCTGAATCGGCTGCAGTCTGCATAAACGTAGAACGCTCCCTGTGGCTGCGCACGGATGACAAAGCCGAGGCCCCTCAGGGCCGGCAGCAGATAATCTCGCCGTTGCCGGAAAATGTCGCGTCGTCGCACCAGTTCCGCGTCCACGTCCGCTTCGAAAGCGGCGAGCGCCGCATACTGGCCGGGCGTGCTGGCCGCAAGGAAGACGTTCTGCGCGAGCCGCTCCAGCTGCGGGATGCAGTCACGGGGCGCCACCAGCCAGCCGATGCGCCAACCGGTCATGCCGAAGTACTTCGAGAAGCTGTTCACCACAAACACCTGATCCGAATGCTCCAGTGCGCTCACCGCCTCCCCGTCGTAGGTCAGGCCAAGGTAGATCTCGTCGACGATCGGCCACCCTCCCAGCCGCAGCGTCGTATCCACTATTTCCGCCATCGTGGCGGGGGACACAATGCTGCCCGTGGGATTCGATGGCGAGGCCAACAGCACCGCACGCGTGCGGCTCGTCCAGTGCCGCCGTATCAGCTCCGCGGTGAGCTGATAGCCGGTCGACTGATCGACCGGAACCAGCCGGGCCTCGCCGCCGAACAGCCGCACGAAGTGGCGGTTACACGGATAGCCCGGGTCCGCCATGATCACTTCGTCTCCGGGATCGATCAGGGTGCCGAATACCAGCTGCAGCGCCCCCGATGCACCGGGCGTCACAACAATCCGTCCGGGATCGGTACGCGCTCCAGCCGGATAGCTCGAAGCGATCCGCGCCCGCAGTTCCGGCAGGCCAAGCGCCGGGGTGTAATGCGTGCGCCCGGCTTCGAGCGCCGACATTCCGGCATGAACGATCCCGCGCGCGGTCGGGAAATCGGGCTCGCCGATCTCCATGTGGATGATGGACCGACCCTGCGCCTCGAGCTCGCGCGCACGCCCCATCACCTGCATCACATGGAAGGGCGCTATCCGGTTCATGCGGGCAGCAAGGGACTTCACCGACTCAGGGGTTCCGGGCGGGAATTGCCGGTCGGCTGGAATTCCGGCCGCAGAAGTCAATGCGGCAGCAGCCTGCGTGCGACATCGACGTCGAATACGGACAACGGGTCTGCAATGCGGGCCGGGCGCAGCAGCGTACACGGTGCATCCGGCTCGCCGAGGCTGTCCAGAACCAGGGCCGCACCATCAAAATCGTGGTCACGCGTATAGTCGCTCACCGTGACCACGGTGGGCAGTCCGGCGGCTCGGGCGGAACGCAGGCCGTTTTCGGAATCCTCGAAAGCCAGACACTCCCCGG
>JAJYEK010000155.1 GCA_021785795.1 Pseudomonadota bacterium | reverse complement strand
GGTGACCGACGCCCAGGCGCTCTACCGGCGAGTCGCGTTCAGCGTGCTGATATCGAATGTCGACGATCACCTGCGCAACCACGGCTTCCTGTGGCGCAGCGAAAAGGGCTGGGCGCCCTCTCCGGCCTATGATCTGAATCCGGTGCCGACCGACCTCAAGGCCCTTGTCCTGACAACCGAGATTGATCTGGACGAAGGCACCCGCTTGATCGACCTTCTCGAGGCTGCCTCGCACAATTTTGGGCTTGGCCTCGCGGCGGCACGCACTGTCATCAAGGAGGTCGCGGTTGTCACGGCGACCTGCCGGCAAACCGCGAAGGACGTAGGCGCCAGGTCAGCCGAGGTCGCACGCATGGCCAGCGCCTTCGAGCAGGACGATCTCAAGCGTGCCTTGGTGCTACGACCAGGGAGACACCTTGATGGGCGCCCGCTTTCCGGCAACAGCGCAGTCAATCGCCCTGGGTTTCCCGGCTTCTTACGGTTGTGGTGTTTTTGCCAACATGTTCTGCGATTTTGCGCTGGGTGAATCTGGTGCGGGCCTGTTTTAAGCAGTTCCAGCGGCTGGACGGAGGTCTTTTTTGTAGTCATCGGAGCCCGATGAGCTTCCCGCCCCGGGTTTGAGGCGATTTAGCGACGAGACGGACGGGCGTCAGGCGCTTTTGCGCATCGGCGAACGTCAACTGCCGGACGAAGCGGACATTCCGGGTCGAAAGGGGGAGAGGGCCGCGACGGGAAAGAGCGGTTTCCTGTTCGGGCTCTTTTTGCAAGAGGACGGGCCGGGAAACCCACAACCGCCCCGCCAGAAGACGCGGGGGCCGGAAGGATCCCGTCGGAAATTTCGTGATGGCTCCCATCCTCCGCCGTTCGTCCCCGTTCTACATGAGCATTTTGTGTCCTCCCTGCGCATGCAACGGGTGGAGATCATCGCCCCAAGGCTCTGCGGAAAGCTGCTGGGCGTGGCCATTCCCCAATGGATCGTCGAACCTGATTCATCCGGACGGCCCACCGCTTTCCGGCGGCGTTCCGCCAATTGTCCGATGGGCAAATGTCTCAGGGTGGTAATCTGTTGATATACAACCGGACCTATGTTGCCTATCTATAGATTGACTAATCATGTCTGACTGCCCATAGTTTGATTGGCAACTTGGTGTGGATTGACCGCAGGGTGATCGGCGATGAGCGTCAGGGATACGGCCAGAAAGCAGAATGCGCGAATCGTGGAGCGCGCATCGGGGCAGCTTCGCAATCTCTACCAGCCAAAAGGCGGGTGGTTGGCTCTTTTGCGTCACGCACTTGGCATGTCCGGCGCTCAGGTCGCCGCCCGCATGGGCGTTAGCCGCAATGCGATCTATCAGGCGGAGGGCGATGAACGCGAAGGTGCCATCACCATTGCCCGGATGCGCAAGATAGCCGACGCCATGAATGCCGAGTTCGTCTACGCGCTCGTCCCGAAAGGCAGTGTTGACGACGTCATCCGCGCCCAGGCGCGGCAGAAGGCCGAGGCGCTGGTACGGCGCGCACGCGCACATATGGCGCTCGAAAGCCAGTCACTGTCAAATGAACAGACAAAACAGCGGATCGAAGAACTCGCCGATGAGTTGGTTCGCAACATGCCGTCCGACTTCTGGGGGACCCAATGACCCTCGTGGAGCCGGACGGTGCTACGCCGCTCGATCCCGATGAGCGGCAAGGTCTCCTATACGATCACGTCATTACGCGCGGCGAGCTGGACGAGCTGGAGCAGGCGAACATCGAGCAGGGCATCGTCTGGGCCATGCGGCAGCGCCGTGCCGATATCTTCGATGACGCTTTTATCCGCAGGCTCCACAAGCGGCTTTTCGGCGATGTCTGGGCCTGGGCAGGCCGGTACAGACTGACGGAGAAGAATATCGGTGTAGAGCCCCGGCAGATTTCCGTTCAGCTGCGGATACTGCTCGGTGACGCGCGCTATTGGGCGGAGCATGCGGTCTATCCGCCACTTGAAGCCGCGGCACGCTACCACCACAGACTGGCGCAAATCCATCCCTTTTCCAACGGTAACGGGCGCCACGCCCGTATTGCCACCGACATCATGCTGGAAAGAGTCTATCGGCACCCACGGATCGAGTGGGCCGGCGGTTTCGATTTTCAGGCCGACAATGCGCGACGGATGATCTATGTCGCCGCCCTGCGGGCTGCCGATGGCGGCGATTTCAGTCCCTTGCTTGCATTCGTGGGAGCGAAAGACGCCGCCTGATGAAAGAAGGCGGATGGCCCAGCCACACCGTTCATCCCCTTTTTGGCGGGCTGTACCCGAGCAGGAACGCGCAAAAGGATTTGCTCATGCATGCGCAAGCCCGCCCTTACCACCGTATTCATCGGCGCGACGGCCATGGTCACCTTACCCTTGGCCACCCTCTTCGCCGTCGGGCTTGCAGAACACTGGTCGCTCAACATCACGACCTGTATGCTCATCGGTTTCTACCGGCGTGGCCCGAGGCTCTTGCACCTGAAAAACGGCGACCGGATGTATTTCTGCCCGCCCGTCCATGAGCGCCTGCCGATGTCCTTCACCGGCCCATCCGCCATAGTGGATGCCGCCCCAAAAAGGGGGACAGCCCGGCTTTGTATGCGTTTTCCGGTCTCTCGTGATCACCCGTTCTGGTTGATAGTGATCACGGATTCTGATCGATCGCGATCACTCGAGGCGCACGCGCCGGAATCGCGGATTATGAGAGGCCAGAAAACGCGGGTTGTAATCTTCCTTGTCGCCTCCTCTCTATTCGAGTGGTATGTCGCACCCTCCACTTTGGCAGAGTTGATGCCGTTGAAGGGGGGCGACCATCCCATGAACTTGATGGACACAATTGGGGCACGCTGGGTCTGTGAGCGCACGGGATGAACTGTGAGGAGCTCGGAACTCCGCCACAAAATCCATGTGCTCCGCGGGGATATCGGGCCGGATCAACCAATGGGCCAGGCTTCACCGTAATGCCCGCCTGCAGTCCGGCCAGTGACAGGAGACGCTTGCCACAGAACAGGCAGCATGCTGGCAGACCTAAGCCAGACAGGCCGCCTGGAGTTTAGGGTCGGCGCTGACTTTCAGGACAGTGCGGGGCGGGACGCGGGGAACAGTCAGCCGCTGATGGGACGGCCGGTGGCACCCCTTGTTTTGCACCGTACGTGATATTTTTACAAAATAGGCCGTCTTCCCACCAGTATTTATCCCGTACGGTAGCTTTTTCTTGCCACCGACCGATCCGGCTGTTATTTTGTACCGTACGGTATCTTTTTGAGGTGCGACCGGGTGGACGAAGACAGCATTTATGGCGCGGTCCAGACGGCCGGGGAGCTTGGCTGCCTGGTGCGCGCCCATCGCAAACAGCGGCGCCTGACACTGGAGACGGTCTCCGGACTCGGTAACCTGAGTACGCGCTTCCTATCGGAAATGGAACGGGGCAAGCAGACGGCAGAGATTGGCAAGGTCCTGAAGGCGCTGCGCACCCTGGGCCTGGAGGTCATCATCCAGCCGCGCGGAAAAGCGGCGTGGGCCCGGCCTACCAGCCGGACCTGTCAGAAGGAAACCCCGTGAACGACCCGGACATCCTTGACCTCTGGCACGAGCAGGGCCCGGTCGGCCAGCTCTGGCGCAGTCGGACCGGGACCATCGGGTTTCGCTACGATCCCGGCTGGATCGCCAGCGGCTTTGCCGTTTCCTGCTCCCTGCCGCTGGCGACCCGGGAATTCGCCCCGGAGGACAGTATCGCCCATCGCTGGTTCGCCAATCTGCTGCCTGAGGGAGCTGTGCGCGAACAGATCGTCCGCGACCTCAAACTGCCGAATACGGATTTCGACCTGCTGCGCGCCATCGGCGGCGAGTGCGCCGGCGCGCTGTCCATTCTGCCCCCAGACCGAAAACCATCGGGCCAGCGGCACTACCATCCGTTGACGAACGAGGATTTGGCGGGCTTGGTGGCGCGTCGGGGGCGGACCGACATCGTCTGGCCGGAAGACGATCGCCCACGACTGTCGCTGGCTGGCGCCCAGAACAAGTGTCCCGTGCTGGTACGGGATGCCCGGTATTTCCTGCCACAGGGTGAGGCGCCTTCCAGTCACATCCTGAAGTTCGAGCTGGCGGACTACCGCAATCTGCCAGCCTATGAGACTTTCACCACCCATCTGGCCAAGGCTATCGGCCTGCCGGTCGTGGATATCATCCCGCGCCCCGCTGGACGGTTCCACTATGCGCAGGTAACCCGATATGACCGCGCAGAGGGGAAAGGCGGCGAAGTGCAGCGGCTGCACCAGGAGGATTTCTGTCAGGCCCTGGGTTACGGGCACGAGAGAAAATACCAGGAACATGGTGGACCGTCCTTCGCGCAGTGCTACCGTCTGGTGCAGGAGTCCTCCAGCGAGCCGGCCACCGACGCACAACACCTGCTGCGCTGGCAGATTTTCAATGTGCTCGCGGGCAACTCGGACGGCCACGCCAAGAACCTTTCCCTGCTGCATTTACCGGACGGCACGATCCGCCTGGCACCCTTCTATGACCTGGTATGCACGCGCGCGATCGAACGCATCGACCAGAATCTTGCCTTCGATGTGGGCGGAGAGCGCCATCCCGGCCAGGTCACCTCCGCCCACTGGGAGGTTCTTGCCAGGGCGTGCGACGTGCGGCCGCGGTTTCTCGGCGGTCTGGTGCGCGAAACCGCGGCCGCTCTGCTGAACCAGATCGAACCGGCACGGGACACCTTCGAGACGCGCTATGGCGCCTGTCCGGCGCTGCAGCGCATCCAGAGGATTGTCACCACACAGTGCCGGCGCAGTGAGAAGCAGTAGCCGGATCATGGTAATCGGGGGAAGTGTTATAGCTGGTTGTGTTATTTGGTGCCCAGGGACGGAATCGAAACCAAGAATTACAGTAGCCATACCTTGCCCATGGGTGCGTATCTCGCAAACCTGCTGAACGCCCGCGAACGCCTCGGGGATACGGTATTTACCAGCACGCACGGCCAGATCGGCAACCTTCGTTACGGTCTCGAAAGCATCGCCCGGGTAAGCGGCGTCAAGTTTATGATCCATGACCTGCGGCGCACCGTCGCCACGGTGGCCGAGAGCCTGGACATACCAGCCTATGCCTTAAAGCGCCTGATGAACCACGAGCCCCAAGGGGACGTGACTGGCGGCTATCTCGTCATCACCACCGAACGGCTACGGGCTCCCAGGGAGAAGATCGTGGATCATGTTTTGAGGGCGGCTAAGATAAAACCAGGCGCCGATATAGTGAACCTGGACCGGGCCTTGTAACCCCGCAAAAGGGGTTGGCGCGCCTCCCTGTACGTCTTATAATGTAACCCATTAGGTGACGGCATGATCCAGAGCTTCCGGCACAAGGGCCTCAAACAGTTCTACGAGACGGGCAGCAAGGCCGGGATAGTCGCCGGCCATGCCAAACGGCTGCGTGTGCTCCTCGCCCGCCTGGACGCTGCGAGCAAGCCCGAGGATATGGATCTTCCGGGGGCGCGCCTGCACGCATTGAGCGGCAAGTGGCGCGGTTACTGGGCCGTCAACGTGTCGGCAACTGGCGACTGATCTTTCGGTTCGAAGGGGCGGAAGCTCACGACGTGGATTGCCTCGATTATCATTGAAGGAGATTATCATGATGCACAACCCTCCCCACCCCGGCGAAGTCATACGGGAACTGTGCCTGGAACCCTTGGGCCTGTCTGTTACGGAAGCCGCCGAGGCGCTAGGCGTGACACGCAAGGCGCTTTCCGAGTTGTTGAACGGGCATACCGGGATTGCCCCGACCATGGCCCTGCGCCTCTCTCTGGCGTTTGGCGGAAGCGCCGAAAGCTGGCTCGTGCAGCAAGCGCAATACGACCTTTGGCGGGTTGGCAAGAATCCGCCAAAGGTACGGCGCATCGCATAATAGACTTAATGGCCCACGTCGCCGATCTCCCGACCGCGTATCGGGCGAGTGCGCCTGGCGCGATCACCTGCCCGCCGCGGACCCCGAGGGACTGGCGGCGCTCAAGCGCAGCGGCAAGAACCGCGTCGATAATTTTTTGGTGCTCGCCTTTCGGGAGATCGACAAAGGCCGCAAGAGCGGCCTGGCATGGCCGGACGGCTGGAAAAATGGGGCAGGGCTTGAAGTCAGACGGCGGGCAGATGCCGTAGACGCGGTGCGCCAACCCTCCATTGAAACAGCACAAGGGTTACGTGGCACTCGACGCGAACTCAAGACCATGATTGCAAATCGCAAGAAAGCGGAGACTGCACGGAAGCGCGGACGGCCCGGAGAGGCGCTGAAACACTTTCGCGCGGCACAAGGAAACCCGTGGACCCCGTGGGAACTGCGAACGACGCTTGAGACGCCAAACCGCGACCAATTGCCCGCCCTGCGCGCCAGCATCAAGCGCACGCAAAAGCTTCATGCCGACACCAAGCGCGGACCCATAGCGCGTTTCGCGGAACGCTTCCTGGCCGTCCGAAGCGCACCCCGGAGGCTATTGCGCGAGCAACGGGTTATCACCCTGCGCTATCTCGTGGAGCCATATCGTTTCGACACCGGAGAGTAAGCGAGCCCCGTAAGTAAGGACTGGCAGGCGGGACGCGATCCCGTTGAGAGCGGCTTTGATGTTTATCTTGCGACCTTTTTCCGTCTCGCCCACATGCGCGAAAGCCCGATGCACCCGTTGTTCCGCCGGCACCGCCCCGAGGTCTAGTCCCCCAACTGTCAGATTTCGGCCACTTTTTGCAAAAAGTTGCCACCATGTCTTTATGGGCGGTTCGCCTCTAAATTGTCCTCGTTATCAAACAAACGAGGCGCCAATGATGTTCGAAGAAAAGAAGCTTTATTGGCAGGCCGGGGTTTGCGCCCTGCTCGGTAAGTCAGAAGCTTGGGCCGAGCGCAGCCGATGGAACGGCACCGATCCGGGGTTCGTCAAGATTGGCCGGCAATTTGCGTACCGTGGCTTCGATGTTCTGACCTGGATCGATAGTCGCACCTGCGCGTCCACCGCGGATCGGGGGCGGCATGAACGCCGCAAAAGTCACTATCACCGAAACTCGCAAGACTATTTGGTGTTGCCGGTTTGAACGGGCGGGCTGTCACGTTTACCACGCCCAAGGCCGAGGGCGCGGCAGACGCGGCAAAGTCCGTCGGCGGGATTGTGGAAGGCGGGGCGGGTGGATTGCTGACTATCGAGGAGGGGCGAGGATTGGCCGCTATTCGGGAATCACAACGGAAGGCCTCGGAGCTTACCGAGATCGAAGAAGGCCCGACCTTTCTGGAAAACCAGCGCAACCCGGAAAACAAGCCATGGGCCTAAAAAGTCGCGTCAATCATCTTTCGCGTGGCCGCGTGCAAACGCTCATCATCAATTCCCATCCGGTAGATCCGCCCGTGCCCGGAGTCGCGGTTCTGCCGGAGACTTCAAGGTATGAATGGGAAACGAGGAAGCCTGGTATGCCGGCCTTGCGGAGCGTGGGCGGCGTCTGTTTCCTCATGCGTCGATAATCGCTTACCCGCAGATCAGGTAGAAGCTGGTGGGAAAGCGGCAGGTTGGGGCACTCCGGCAGAGTGGTGTCGTTCCGCCAAAATTGGCACAGGGCTCAGAGCCCAAACCCGCGACGCGCCGGCTGACATGCCGGGCGGGGCAGGGAGTCAAGGAAGGCCGAAACCGCCCCAAGTGCTTACACGGTGAAATCGGGGTCTTGGGGAAATTGTCGTAAGTACTTGTTTTATTTGGTGCCCAGGGGCGGAATCGAACCACCGACACGAGGATTTTCAGGGGAAAACCACTTCCGCAACGCTCTCGTAACTATACGCAACTCACTGTTTTCAAAAGAAACCGATCGCAAACAAACGCAGTCGAACGTAACCGGTTTTCCTGGGCTCTGACAGAAAACTGTCAGAAGCCTTCGCAACCGCAGGATCAGTCTATGACAGATTGTCTGCTGCTCCAACTCAGAGCCTTAAAAAGATAGGCTTGGGGGATAACGGACCTTTTTCTGTATGCTTCCCAAGCTGGTCGCGCCACCCGGACCAGTGGTCGAGACCATCCGTTCCCATGAGCACCCGTGTGTGCGATGACGGTCGCTATACAATTGACTCTCACAGAACGGATGAAACACCATGAATGATCCATCTTTCCCCCGCCTGCTCACCAAGGCCGACCTCTGTAACCGTTTCGGCTTTTCACCACGAACCCTCGAGAATATGGTCAGGGCAGGGGACTTCCCGCCACCGGTGCGCATCGGAAAATATGTATACTGGAGCGAAAAGGCTGTATCCGGATGGCAGCAAAGGCTGTTTTCTGCCCAGGAAAGCTGGGGAGACAGTTTCTCCGAAAAAGCTATATAGGCAAAGGAAAGGATACGCCGCAGACCGCCTGTAGGCCTAAATTCTTCACTTACAGCGTCTTTGGTTATAAGGCGTCCATGGCGGAGACACCGCCCAGCGCGAGTTCGCCAGTCTGATGCCTGAGGTGGCGGTACGCGAATGCATCGTCCGCGACATCAAACTGCCGAGCACAAATTTTGACCCGCTGCGCGCCATCGGCGGCGAGTTCGCCGAGGCAGTGGGAATCGCTCCCGAACCAAAACTTCCGGGGCAGCCTAGGCCACCCCGGAAAGAAACAACCAATAGATCCATATCCTCCTGTGCTCATGTCACCGACCGCCCATATGGATCCATTCCGGGATCGCCTTAATGGCGCCATCTTAGGATCGCTTTAATGGCGCCAGAGTGTGACCGGCGTAATGGAGCCACCCTCGGATCGCCTTAATGGCGC
>JAJYEK010000154.1 GCA_021785795.1 Pseudomonadota bacterium | reverse complement strand
CCTTAACGAAGCCACAAGCGGCATCCTGCTTTGCGGCGGGCGCGAGATTGCCGGTCCTGGCCCTGACCGGGCGGTTGTGTTTCAAAACCACTCGCTGCTTCCATGGATGAGCTGCTTCGAGAACGTCTATCTCGCGGTCGAACGGGTGTTCGGGAAGGAAGAACGCAAGACGGACCTTAAGCGGCGCACGCATGCAGCGCTCGATATCGTCGGGCTTGCGCACGCGGCGCACAAGCTGCCGCGCGAGATATCAGGCGGCATGAAGCAGCGTGTCGGAATCGCGCGTGCTCTATCGATGCAGCCCAAGGTGCTGTTGCTCGACGAGCCGCTTGGCGCGCTCGATGCGCTTACGCGCACGCACCTGCAGGACGAGCTTTTGCGCATCGTTGCGGCGAGCGGATGCACAACGATCATGGTGACGCACGATGTGGATGAAGCCGTACTGCTATCCGACCGCGTAGTCATGATGACCCACGGACCGGGCGCCACCATCGGTGCGGTGGTGCCTGTAGATCTGCCCCGCCCGCGGCTGCGTTTGGGTCTTGCCAACGACCGCGACTACCACGCACGGCGCACCGCGCTGCTTGAATTTCTATACGAACGCCAGGGTGTTGCAGGTGGTGAAGCGGCATGAGTTCGAACAGGAACATGGAGGACAGGCGCATGAAGGAAAGACTCGTTCTGGTGGGCAACGGCATGGCCGGCATGCGGGCTATCGAGGAACTGCTCAGGATCGCGCCCGACAAATACGACGTCACCGTGTTCGGAGCCGAGCCGCACGGAAACTACAACCGCATATTGCTGTCGCCGGTACTGACCGGTGAGAAGAATTTTACCGATATCATATTGAACGACCCGGAATGGTACGCAACACACGGCATCACCTTGCACGTGGGCAAAGAGGTTGAGCGCATCGAGCGTGGATTGAGGAAGGTGGTCGCCAGGGACGGCACCAGCGCGCCTTATGACCGGCTGCTGCTGGCTACCGGATCTTCGCCGTTTATGATCCCGGTGCCGGGCAGGGAATTGGCGGGAGTGCTGACCTTCCGTGATATCCATGATGTTGAAGCGATGCTCGGTGCTGCGCGCTGTCACAGGCGCGCCGTGGTGATCGGCGGCGGTCTGCTCGGCCTGGAAGCCGCAAACGGCCTGCTCAGGCAGGGTATGGAGGTCACGGTTGTGCACCTGCTTGACGCGTTGATGGAAAAACAGCTCGATGTGACGGCGGCTGCGCTGCTTAAGGCCTCGCTCGAGGAGCGTGGCCTGCGCTTCATCATGCGGGTCCAGACCGAGGCGATTCTGGGTGACGACCGGGTACGGGCGGTGCGCTTCAAGGACGGCACGGAAATCGCTGCCGAACTTGTCGTCATGGCGGTTGGCATCCGCCCCAACGACGCACTCGCCAGGCGTGCGGGCCTCCATTGCGAGCGCGGCGTGGTGGTCAGCGATACGATGCAGACCTATGACCCGCGTATCTATGCCGTGGGCGAGTGCGTGCAGCATCGCGGACAGACCTATGGCCTCGTGGCGCCGCTGTTCGAACAGGCCAGGGTGTGCGCCAATCACCTGGCCGAACTCGGATTCGCACGCTACGCGGGTTCCGTGAGTGCGACCCGGCTTAAGGTTACCGGCGTCGAGCTGTTTTCGGCCGGTGACTTCCAGGGCAGAGACGGCTGCGAGGAAATCGTGCTCAAGGATGCGGGGCGCGGTGTCTACAAGAAGGTTGTGCTCGAGAACAACCGCATCCGCGGTGCCGTCATGTACGGCGATACGCTGGACAGTGCCTGGTATTTCCAGCTCATGCGTGATGCGACCGATGTCGCGAGCCTGCGCGACAGGCTGCTCTTCGGTCAGGCGCACCTCGGCGAGGCCGGGCATGGTGACATCAGGAGCCGTGTGGCCACGCTGCCGAACAGCGCGGAGATCTGCGGTTGCAACGGGGTGTGTAAGGGTGCCATCGTCGAGGCGATCGGCGACAAGAAGCTCTTTACCCTGGAGGAAGTCCGCGCCCATACCAAGGCATCGAGCTCCTGCGGCTCGTGTACGGGGCTGGTGGAGGCGCTGCTCGCTACGGTGCTTGGCGGCGACTATTCGACGACGCCGAAGAACAAGCCGCTCTGCGCCTGCACCGACCACACCCATCACGAAATCCGCGGTGCGATCCGCGATCTGGAGCTCAAGAGCATCCGCGCAGTCATGGACTGTCTCGAATGGAAGAGCCCGGACGGTTGCAGCAAGTGCCGTCCGGCGCTCAATTTCTACCTGCTGACCGCGTGGCCGGGTGAGTACGTGGACGACAACCAGGCGCGGTTCATCAATGAGCGCGCGCACGCCAACATTCAGAAGGACGGCACTTACTCGGTTGTGCCGCGCATCTGGGGTGGCGAGACCACGCCGGCGCAGCTGAAGGCCATCGCCGAGATTGCCGAAAAATACCGGGTGCCGACGGTGCACATCACGGGTGGCCAGCGCATCGACATGCTGGGCGTCAAGAAAGAAGATCTGCCGGCCATGTGGGGTGATCTCTCGGCGGCCGGATTCGTGTCGGGGCATGCCTACGGCAAGGCAGTCCGTACTGTCAAGACTTGTGTCGGAAAGAACTGGTGTCGCTTCGGCACCCAGGACTCGACCGCGATGGGCATCGACCTCGAAAAGCTGGCCTGGGGCTCGTGGATGCCGCACAAGGTCAAGCTTGCCGTGTCGGGATGCCCGCGCAACTGCGCGGAGGCGACCATAAAGGATTTCGGTGTGGTGTGCGTCGATTCCGGTTATGAGCTGCATGTCGGTGGCAATGGCGGCGTGAAGGTACGCGCCACTGACTTTCTGTGCAGCGTGAAGACGCCGGAGGAGGTGCTTGAATATTGTGCCGCCTTCCTGCAGGTCTATCGCGAAGAGGCGCACTATCTGGAGCGCACCGCAC
The DNA here is from genome assembly GCA_021785795.1 of Pseudomonadota bacterium. Next base: position 5,877 of record JAJYEK010000154.1, on the reverse strand, counting down.
CCTGGGTGGAGCGCGTCGGTCTGGCCTATGTGAAGCAGCGGATCGTCGAGAATGAGGCCAGTCGCCGGGCTCTGGCCAGCCGTTTTCAGTACTCGCAACGGTTTGCGCAGGTTGACCCCTGGACGGAGCGTGCGAACGGCGTAGACCGGCACGAATTCATCCCGCTCAAGCTGGTCGGGTAGCGGTGGTAAGCGGAAATCCGGATCCGCTGCGGCCCGTTTACGCCAGAGTCCTCGAATGACAAAGGTGCGTCCGGCCTTGAGATGTACCCACGGCGAACGGGGAAGGCAAGGCGGTCCTCGGAGTGACAGGAGACAGGTGATGCATGCGGCAAACAAAGTTACGCAGTGTGCAGACGACTGGATCGACATCGGCGCGCTCGATGAAATCCCGCGCCAGGGTGCCCGCGTGGTCAGACGCGCAAGCGGTGATATCGCGGTTTTTCGCACGCTGACCGATGAGGTGTTCGCGCTGCGCGACCGCTGCCCGCACAAGGGCGGTCCGCTGTCGCAGGGCATGGTCCACGGCCGTAACGTCTCCTGCCCTCTGCATGACTGGAAAATCGACATTGACACCGGTATCGCGGTGGCGCCGGATGAGGGCTGTACCGCGCGTTACCCGGTGCGGGTCGAGGGCGGTCGCGTGTACCTGTCGCTCACGCCGGAGGAGCGCGGATCGAACGGTTCATCCTGAGCCAGGCAACCTGTCCCCAATGCATGCAGGCACGCACGCGGTCATGAATTCAGGCGCGGTACGCACTACCTGCCCCTACTGCGGCGTCGGCTGCGGGTTGCTGGCGCGCGTCGAGCCCTCGGGCGGGGTCGAGGTGTCGGGCGACCCCGAGCATCCCGCCAACTTCGGACGGCTGTGCGCCAAGGGCGCCGCCCTGTCCGAGACCCTAGACCTCACCACGCGCCTGCTTCATCCCGAGGTGCGCGGTGCGCGTGTCGCCTGGGATGTGGCGCTCGATGCCGCGGCATCCGGTATCCGCGCGGCGATCGACAAATATGGTCCCGAGTCGGTAGCCTTCTATGCGTCCGGGCAGCTGCTCACCGAGGACTATTACGTCGCCAACAAGCTCATGAAGGGGTTCCTCGGCAGCGCCAACATCGATACTAACTCGCGGCTGTGTATGGCCTCGGCGGTGTCCGCACATCAGCGCGCCTTCGGTGCCGACACCGTACCCGGCTGCTACGAGGACATCGAGCGCGCCCAGCTTGTGGTGCTGGCCGGATCGAACGCGGCCTGGTGTCACCCGGTGCTTTACCAGCGGCTGGTGAAAGCGAAGCGCGAACATCCGCAGATGCGGGTGGTAGTGATCGATCCGCGCCGCACCGCCAGCACCGACATTGCCGATCTGCATCTGGCGCTCAGGCCTGGCACGGACGTCGCGCTGTTCAACGGGCTGCTGGTGTGGCTGCACGACTGCGATGAGGCTCACCCTTTGTTCGTCGGTGAGCACACCGAGGGTGCCGAAGAAGCGCTGGCTGCGGCGCGCGCCGGCGGCGCAGACATCCAGAGCGTCGCCGCCTGTTGTGGTCTTCCGGCCGCGCAGGTGTTGGCGTTTTATGATCTGTTCGCACGAACCGAGCGCGTGCTGACGCTGTTCTCGCAAGGCGTGAACCAGTCATCGAGCGGGACAGACAAGGTCAACGCCATCATCAATTGCCACTTGCTCACCGGGCGCATCGGCCGCCCCGGCATGGGACCGTTCTCGCTCACCGGCCAGCCGAACGCCATGGGCGGGCGCGAGGTCGGGGGGCTCGCCAACCAACTGGCAGCGCACTTCGATCTCGACCATCCGGCGCAGCGCGCGCTGGTACGTGAATTCTGGAAGGCGCCGACCATCGCCACCCGGCCCGGCCTCAAGGCGGTCGAGCTGTTCCGTGCCGTGGAGCACGGCCGCATCAAGGTGCTGTGGATCATGGCCACCAACCCGGCGGTGAGTCTGCCGGATGCCGGCCGGGTGCGACGTGCGCTCGACCAGTGCGAGCTTGTGATCGTATCCGACTGCGTGCGCCATACGGATACAACGCGATTTGCACATGTGCTGATGCCCGCACTGGCGTGGGGCGAGAAAGAAGGCACGGTCACCAACTCCGAGCGGCGCATCTCGCGCCAGCGGGCGTTTCTTCCGGCGCCCGGCGAGGCCCGTGCGGACTGGTGGATACTGGCCGAGGTGGCGAAGCGTCTGGGGTTCGGGAAAGCCTTTGACTACGCGAGCGCCGGCGCAATTTTCCGCGAACACGCAGCGCTTTCGAGCCTCTATAACGACGGTAATCGCGCGTTCGATCTTTCCGGCATCGCCGCGATCAGCGACGAGGACTATGCGGCGCTCGTGCCGGTGCAGTGGCCGGTAACGAAGGATAATCCCCGGGGCACGACGCGTCTGTTTGGCGACGGGAAATTCTTCACTTTGAACGGCCGTGCGCGGTTCGTGGCCGTGACGCCGTGCCCACCGATGTACACGCCCGACGCGGCCTATCCGTTTGTGCTGAACACCGGTCGTGCGCGCGATCACTGGCACACGCTCACCCGCACCGGGCTCTCCCCGCGGCTTGCTGCGCACACCATCGAGCCCTGTGTCGAAATCCATCCACGCGATGCCGGGGCGCTTCGGTTAGACGAGGGCACGCTCGCGCGCATTGCGTCGCGCTGGGGTAGCGCTTTGGCGCGGGTACGGGTGAGCGAAAACACCCCAAGCGGTTCAGTATTTTCGCCCATGCACTGGAATGATCAGTTCACGAACGCCGGCTGCATCGACGCCGTGGTGAACCCCGTCACTGATCTGCGCTCGGGCGGACCAGCCTTTAAACATACACCGGTCAGCGTCACGCCACTTACCCCAGCCTGGTACGGATTTCTGCTGTCGCGCCGCAGGCTGACGCCGGGCAATGCGACGTACTGGGCGGCGGCACGCGGCCAGGGTCTGTGGCGCTATGAGCTCGCCGGCGACGAACTCCCCCGGGATTGGGCGGAGGCGGCGCGCGCGGTGTTGTGCGCCAGTGACGAAGAGGTCGAGTGGATAGAATATTTCGACCCGGGCGCGCGCCGCTACCGCGCGGCGCGTCTCACCAGGGGAAAACTCGAGAGCTGCATCTTCATCGGTCCCGACCCTTGGCTCCCGCCGCGCGATTGGCTCGCATCACTCTTTTCGCTCGGCGCCCTTGATGCTCCCACCCGCGTCAGCGTGCTGGCCGGTATTCCGCATAAGGGCGAAGTGGAACCCGGACGCCCGGTCTGCGTTTGTTTCGGGGTCGGTGAAAGTGCCATCCGCGCGGCCATTGCCGGCGGCTGTGCCAGCGTCGAAGCGGTCGGCCGGCGCCTGAAGGCGGGTACCCGCTGCGGTTCCTGTGTGTCGGAGATCAGGGCACTCTTCTCTGCCAAGGATTAGGAGACGAAGTCAGTGTAGGGGGCAGAAAGCAGAGCATGTTCGGGCGTATGTTGGCCGGACACCGGGTGTGGGCGAGGCCATCACGGTTCTGGGAACATTGCGCGCAGATGCTGCCCCATGGACTTTGTTGCCCATCTTCCGGATTCGGTTTCCGTCGCGGCGCCTGGGGCCGGTGACCGCGCGGCTTCGCGTTCGCGTACGCCCGCAAGGCATTCCCGGAAAATCGATTCCGGGTCGCGACCGTGTTCGGACGCCCTGCAGCCCGGCAGGGCGGCGCGGACCCGGCGTCGTCGCCGGCCGTGTCCGGAAGGCGGCCAGACCCGCCGCGGGTCAACCGTGGGCGCACGCCACGATACGTGCCTTGCCGGTGGTCTTGGCCTGGTACATGCGCTGGTCGGCCAGGGCCACCAGCGGCTGCCAGTGCGCCAGGGTGTCGGAAGACCACTCCGCGATTCCGATGCTGTAAGTCAGCGGCTTGCCGTCCGGCCGTTTCAGCGCAGGCAGGTGGCTGCGGACCAGACGCTCGGCCTGCGCGCAGTCGGTGTACGGCAGCAGCAGAATGAATTCTTCCCCGCCCCAGCGCAGGATGGTGTCGCTCTGGCGCAGGGCCCGGCGCCAGGCCTGTGCCGTTTGCTCCAGAAGCCGGTCCCCGCCATCGTGCCCTCCCGAGTCGTTGACCTGCTTGAAATCGTCCAGGTCCATGAAGGCGACCGCGAGCGGATAGCCATGGCGGCGCGCCAGCGCGAACTGCAGCGCAATCAGCTCGATCCCGCTCTTGCGGTTGAGCACTCCGGTCAACGGGTCAATGACGGACGAGGCAAACATGGTGCGCAGCAGCTGCAGCTGGCTCACTGCGGACAGGCTTCCCACTGCAGCGACCAGTGCCAGCAGCCACAGCACCGCCACGGCATTGAACGTCGGCATCATGAAGGCGTGTCGCTCCAGTACCGGGATGCCGGCGATTGCCAGCAGCGGCAGCGCCAGTACGATGAGTTCCAGCACCGTCAGCGGGAAAATGCTGAGCCCGGCCACCATGACGAACGGGAGAAAGGCGTAGCCGCTCGCCATGGTCGCGCCGAGCCGGCTTAAGGATACGCCCCAGAGCACCGAGTGCGAGAACAGGAAGAACACCGCAGGTATGAAAAACAGTGCGGCCAGGACCATGTAGGCCTGCTTGAGGGTGGCTGCCCGGCGGCAGCTCAGGGCGAGCAGGGCGAAGGCGGCGCTGGCGATGATGCGCCCCAGTGCCAGGGGCTGCCAGGCCGCCCGCGGGAACACCAGCATGTCCAGTGGTATCCACAGCGGGGTAAGCACGCCGAAAAGGGTCGCCATCAGTTGTGCCCGCGACAGGATGAACCGGGCGCGGTGGCGATCGAACACCATGGGATGCCGGCCGGCGTCCCAGAGTTCGGCGAACTCGCCCGGATGCAGCGGGAAAAAGCTTCGCAGCAGACCCGCGCTCCCGGCGGTCCGCGTGTCGTCACCAGGCTCCGTCTCGCTCGGGGTGGTCTGCGGCGCGGGATCGTTCTTCTTATTCATTGAATCTACCCACCTCCATCGTCACTGTTCCGGACCGGCGGCACGAAAGCCGGCACTGAACGCGCCGGATGTCCGGGCGCGATCAAGTCTGTTCAAACCCGGCCGGATGATCGCAGCAGAACCAGGTCCTGTGCGATGCGCGTTCCACCGGATGCCGGATCGAAGGCGGGGACTCGGTACGCTTTAGCGGCGCACGCGGTCCCCGTGCGCAGGATAGTATCATCCCCGCCCCGTGTCCGGATTCGGAAATGGGTGCCGCAGCCAGGGCTGGAGTGGTCACGTGTCCCGGCCCCCGTGTCGGTCGCTGCACGGAGGTTCATCGTCCGATATGGGTTCCGATCGCGCCAGGCCGGAGTCGGTGTGCCGGCCCGCATACGAGTATTGCGATTTCATGCAGCGATGCAGTTCCGGGTCGGTGCGGGCGCCGGTGCGCGGGTGCATACCGGTGATTGTCCGGACCCCGGTGCCCGCCACCCGATCGGTCCCGACAGAAATTTCCATGAGCGTTAAACCCATGCGTTCGGCAGGGCCCGGGGCCTGCGCATTGACGGACAGACTGCACACCGGGCCGGATGGGATTCCTCCGGCCGGAACCGAGGCCCACGATAACAGGCCGGCTGCGCGGGTTTTTCCATCGTTCCCCGGCGACACAGACAGCCAGCACGGCCCAAATGGCTCACATCTATTTGAAAACAAGTGAATAATTTTCAAATACACAAATTTTAAATGGACTCTTCCCTGTCGTGCTGTCCATGCTATGCTGCACTTAAGGCGGTTGATTTAAACCACCCCGTAGGGATACGCATCGGGATTCTGGAGTTGGCATACCGGATAAGCGTCAAGGTCCACACACAACATTCAGTTGGAGGAGACCACCCGTATGACAAAGTTAGAGTCGTGGGACGAAAGCAGTGAAGGCGCCAAGCCGAAGAAACTGGGCTGGA
>JAJYEK010000153.1 GCA_021785795.1 Pseudomonadota bacterium | reverse complement strand
TCGCGATCCCGAGCCGGTTCCGAAGCGGCTTCGCTACCCTGTCCTTCACCGCCACATCCCAGCGGCTGACAAATAACGATGCCACGGAACCGACCTTCGGATCGAGACCGGCGTCTATCCGCCTTTCAATGCCGCGCGTATACGCCTCGGCAGCACCAAGGTACTGCTCGCGCGAGAACAGCAACGTGGCGTTCACCGGAACGCCCGCGAAAATCGCCTCTTCGATCGCGGGAATTCCCCCGGGAGTCGCCGGAATCTTTATGAAGAGATTGGGACGTTTTCCGCGCCCGTGAAGCTGCACTGCGGCCTTGACGGTGCCGGCAGTGTCATCTGCCAGCAGGGGCGACACCTCCAGCGATACCCAGCCGTCGACTCCTGCGCTAGCGTCATGGACCGGGCGAAAAAGATCCGCTGCCCGGGTCACGTCCTCCAGGGCAAGTTCGAAGAACAGCACCTCCCCGGATTTTCCTTCGGCGGTCTTCTGGCGTATGGCGGAATCGTAGAAGTCGGAATCCTCGATCGCTTTGTCGAAAATCGTGGGGTTTGAAGTCAGCCCCGTCACCGAAAGCTCTTCGATGTAATGACGCAGCGTACCACTCGTCAGCAGGCCGCGAGTGATGTTGTCGAGCCAGATACTCTGGCCGAGATCATGCAGTTGTTGGGTAGCCCTCATCGTTCCTCCTGTTCCGCGGCGCCAGATCCGAAAACACCCGACGACGCAAGCCGATCTTGTTGCCCGCTGCGATCTGCCGCACAAAATCGCACCTCGTCCGATCCCCGTCCGGCAGGCATCTGCCGGTTTCCGGCCCGGATAATCCGGGCGCGGTCATGAGCCGGTTCGCTCCGGCTGGGGATTGTGCCAAAATCCGTCTGGGGCGATGAGCGCATCCGCCTCCTTGGGTCCCCAGCCACCGCGTCGGTAGGGGTAGGCACGATGATGTCTCTTGAGGACAGGATCGACCACCGCCCAGGCTGCCTCGACCGAGTCCTCACGCGTAAACAACGCTCCGTTGCCAGCCATGGCATCCCCGAGCAGCCGCTCGTACGGACTCTCCTCGGCCGGTACTTGCTCGAGCAGGTAAAGCTCCCGTTGATCACCGATGAACTCCTTGCCCGGACGCTTGACGCGAGCGGCAAGCGCGACGGCGGAGCTTGGGGAGATGCGAAAGCGCAGATAATTGGCGCGCCCGGCGACAGGCCGGGAATCATCGAACAACCTTTGCGGCGGCGGCTTGAGCTCCACCAGAACCTCGGCCGCTGTTTCAGCCAGATATTTTCCCGAGCGAAGGTACCATGGCACTCCTTCCCAGCGCCACGAATCGATGAAAAGCCGCAGTGCGCAAAAGGTTTCTACGTCGGATCCCTTCGCGACACCCGGCTCCTTGCGGTAGCCGCGGTACTGCCCGCGCACCACGTCCTCGGTCCGCAACGGGCGCATGGCCCGGAACACCTTGGCTTTCTCGCTATGCACGGCGCCGAAACCCTGATAGGCCGGCGGCTCCATGGCCAGCAGGGCAACGATCTGGAAAAGATGGTTTTGAACCACATCGCGCAGGCAGCCGGCACTGTCATAGAATGCGCCACGTCCCTTTACCCCGAAATCCTCGGCCAGCGTGATCTGCACGCTCGCCACGCAGTTGCGGTTCCAGATCGGCTCCAGGAACGAATTGGCGAAACGGAAATAGAGGATGTTCATGATGGCCTCTTTCCCGAGATAATGGTCGATGCGGAAAATGGAGTTTTCCGCAAACACAGAGCGCGCAATGCGGTTAAGCTCGCGCGCCGAAGCGAGATCGCTGCCGAACGGTTTCTCCACGATAACACGCGCATCCTCGGACAGCCCCGCAGCACCGAGCCCCTCGATGACCGTACTGAAAAGTGCTGGCGGGATGGCAAGGTAGTGCGCCGGACGACGGGCGTCGCCGAGTGCACTTCTTATCGCCATGAACGTGCTTCGGTCATTGTAGTCACCCTGCACATAGCGAATGAGCGCAAGCAACCGCTGCAAAGCGCGCTGGTCATCGATCCTTCCTGACCGTCTTATGCTGTCCGTCACGCGCCGGCGCAGCTGTGCCGGACTCCATTTCGAAGAGGCAACACCGAGAACCGGAACCTTCAGGACACCGCGCTTCACCATCGCATAAAGCGCCGGAAAGATCATTTTGTGCGCCAAGTCTCCGGTCACTCCGAAAAGTACCAGCGCGCCGGATGGTTCCGGGCCTGCTGCGGTCTTGCGCATCTCCGCCTCCTTCGTTCTTGTTGTCATGCCCATCGCCCTGCCTCAGCGGCTGCATCCGTGCCGGCCGGCGTCACAACCTGAAACCCCCAGGAACAATCGACGCACCCTGCGCTGTGGCATCGTTGACTTCGATCCTGCCTCGGGATTTGCCCCTGCATGGCATACCGCATCGCATCGCCCCACGCAACATAGGACCTCTGCTCTCCCGAGATCAACCCTTTCCGCAGCCATCACAGACGTCGGCCGGTGTGATCTGCCGTCCGATCCTGACGGCTGGTCACGTTCTCCGACCCCCAGCCGGGGGTAGCTCCGCTTTTTGACAGTGCTCTTCGAGTACGTGCCGGCGACAAACCCGATTTATACCGGATGTATTATGCAGACAGCTGGGCCGGTCGACAGTTCACCGATGGCCGGCGTCAGTAGGCCCTATGTGCATAACTTGTCCTTAAGAATCAGGCGGCAACCGTTCCTTTCCGGACAGGAAATCCGGAAAAAAGGCGAGAAGATCGGACTTCAGCCGGCACAACCCGCGGCATGCCCGGCGGATGTTACAGCGGACGCCATACGAAAAACTCCACCGCCCATGCGGCCAGCGGCAATGCGCCGGCGATCAGCACCATCAAAGCCACGACGGCCCGCTGTCGCCGTGCCAGACGCCAGGCGAGCACCACACCCCACGCTGTGGCGAGTGAAAGCAGCGCCATCGAAACTGCGCCGATCCAGGGCGGCAACATGACATTTCCGGCATCTTGCGAAAAGGCAAGCAAGGCCGAACCCACGAACAGGTTCGTCCCTGCAAAAAGGACAAGAACATCGGCAAGGCGCTGCCAGGGCAGCCCTGCCGCCGCGCCCGCCAGCCGCATCCACCCGCCGAGCCACGCACCCAGAACCATCGTCTCGGCCACGATATAGGCGATCAACATCCCGCCATCGAGCCAGGTGAACGCGTGGCCTGCCACAGGAGAGGAGGCAAAGAGCCACCAGTGGTCAGGGTGACTGAGTGGCCAGAGGATCTGGTGCGCGACGAGCCATCCGGTTGCAGCCCGCTGCATGGTCGAAAACCAGGGGGAAACGCTCCACTGAAAAGCGCCGAGCGCGGCACCGACCATACCGTAGATCAGCAGCCGTGCCAGCCAGCGGTCCGATGCATCCACTTTCCGCACCGCTTTCTGGGCAGAAGCGCCGAGAATCTCGGCGCTTGGCGCCCGCAGGGTGAGCTGAACAGCTCCCCGCTCGCCGGCACAGCGCCCGCACATGTGGCAGGCGGAGGCACTTTCCATGCGCCGGATGTCGATCAGCGGTGCACAGTTCACGGGATGCTGCAGACTCGTCCGCGACCCGGCCGGCGCCGCGTCCCAGGCGACCCGATCTACCCTGAAATGAACCGGTGCAACCTTCGCCAGGAGCGCGAACACCCCGCAGACCGGGCATAGGTGCCGACACCAAACCCGTTTTCCGCGTCCGTATAGCAATCCGACGGCAACGGCCGCCACCGTGGAGCCGCCCAAGATCAGCAGTGCAGGGTCAGGGTACCGATGCAGGCTGATCATCTGACCGTACAGCGCGATGACCATGAACGTTACGAACGGCCAGCCGGCCCACTTCATCCAGCGTGGGATGCCCAGACCCAGACCGCAATGCGAAACCCATTCGCTGAGCGCCCCTTCCGGACAGAGCACCCCGCACCACACACGCCCGAATGCCATGATCGAGACGATGACAAAAGGCCACCAGATGCCCCAGAACATGAACTGCGCGAAACGCGTGAAATTGCCCAAGATACGAGCGTCATTCGGGGGAAGAGGCAGGAATACCGGAACAACCAGAAGCACTGCGTAGCCAATCACCATCACCCACTGCGCGAGAACGATCAGGGCCTGATGGTGCCGCATGAAAACCCCGATGCGCGCAAGCCGCTCGCCGCCAAGAGCCGTCGGCGCGACCTGTTCGGAGGCAACACTCACGGGGTCGCCCGCCTGGATGTGGGCCAGCGGAATCTCCCGGTGGCGTACACCCGGTGGCGTATCACGAGCCGAATGGCCATTTTTCTTGCAGGGCCCCGCGAACCATGGAAAAAGCCGGCAATGCGCTCCTGTCGCAGACACCGTCTTCGGATACTGCGTATGCAGCCCGGGACTTCGGCAGGCACACCCGGTAGGTACCGATCGCACAGCGGTTTCACGCCGTCCACCAACGACGCACCCCTACGGGAACAGACGCGCCACGCCATGCAAAAATTCCCGGCACGCGATGATGCAACAGCCGCAAAACGAACGCCGGGGCCCGGCCAGGAAAGACGACAATCGGGGCAGCGCGCGAGGCCGCCTCCGCCGGGCCTGGCGATACGGACCGCGTGACGGCGTCCTTCAGCATTCGCGTTCGATCTCCGCCCGATGCGGGCGCCCACCCTGGGTAATTGTGTTAATAACAATTTTAAGACCGGCGGAATGGGCGAACATGCCGGCCGTGCACGATGGAAGCCTGCGAACCGTCATGCACCTTCACCCCGATTCCGCCTCTGGCGATCGCAATGACTGGAACGCAGCGCTCGAACATCACACCACCTAAATAAGGGTGGAACCCCGAATTCCGGGGAAAGATGCGACCTGCACGCGCCGCAATGGCCGATCACGCCTCCCGTTCCCGGGGCTTCGCGCACGATGACGCAGAACGCGCTGCCAGCCTCTTCTTTTGAAATATATACCCGCGAACATCGCGCTGTCGAATATCTGCTTGTCGCCACGGAAACGCTACCGCTGAAATACACAGATCGCGGGATCGTCTCCCGATGGGTCGAGGTTCCCGGGGAAATTTCCGCCTCCTCGCCGAAGCGACGGCGTCAGCGCTGCGCGACGCGTCCGGCCAGATTCCGAGTATTCCGTTCAAACCCGGCTAAAAGCGTCCAGTCCGACGGCAGCGAATCCGGATCGGGCCGTGTCACTATCCGACAGCGGCCCGCCCTGGGGCTCAAAACTGCGATGGATCCGGGGCATGCCCGACGGCTATAAGGCAGCCGATCCGGATCGGCTGCCTCGAGTTGTCGGATCACGGCTTGGGCGCAACGCCGCCCTTCAGATAGGCCGCCAGATCGGCAATGTTCTGGTTGCTGAGCGGATCCACCAGCGTCGTCGATGGCGTGCCGCGCACGCCGCCGAGCAGACTGGCGACCAGCTGTTGCGGCGCAAGGGTGCGCGCCATCGTGAACAGATCAGGTGCGGGGGCAGGTGACCTGGGATCGGGATAGGCGTGACAGGCCATACACAGGTTCTTGTACAGCGCGCGTCCGGCGTTCAACGCCAGCGGGGTCGCGGGCAGCGGCAGCAGGCCGCGCGTATCCATGGGGTAATGCTGCGAGAGGCGATCGATATCAGTCGCGAGTGCGGCGAGATGCCCATGCGCGTACAGAACCTGCAACCGTCGCAACTGCCCCAGCAGCTGCCGGTCGTTCGCGCGCCGCTGTTCTTCGAAATAGCCACGTGCCAGCAGCGGCAGCACGCCAATCGCACTGCCTATCTTGGCACGCAACCGAACGCGCTGCGCGGGTGCAAGTCCGGTACCGAGAAGCCGGTGGCTGCGGATGGCCAGGACCGCGAGTTCGACAGCGAAGCGCTGGGTGCGCTCCCCCCCGGCGATGGCACTGGAACAGACGGCCGTGGCGACCAGCAGGATCGCCACGGCCACACAGCGACAACGGTTCAACAGCAGCGTCAGTCACTCACCTTCTTCACGACCGGCAACGACTGATTGCGCGACCACTGAGACATGGAACCCGCGTACATCCGGGCCTGCTTGTTGCCGAGCAGTTCATAGCTTGTAAACCATCCGAGCGCCGCCCAGTGCCCGGTATTGCAGAACGTGATTTGCTTGCCCTTCGTCGGCACTTTGGCGACCCTGTACAGGGCCCGCAGCTTCTGCGGCGAGCGGAACATACCGCCGTCGTTACGGGTAATCCAGTTCTCGGGAAGGTTGCGGGCACCCGGAATGGTACCGCTCCGCACATCGACGACGTTGCGGTTGATGCCGAGGTACTGGGCCGACGGCCGGTTGTCCACCAGCGAAATGCCGCTCTTCATGGCACTTTGCACGTTCTGCTCGGTGGCGAGCAGTTCCGGACGCAGGTGCGCCACGAAAGTCGTCGCGCTGGGTTTGTTGAACCCGGCCTGGATCGGATGCTTCGCGGCGACATAGGCGGTGTAACCACCGTTCAGGATAGATACGTTGTTGTCACCGAGGTACTTGAAGGTCCAGAACACACGCGCTGCACCACCCATGTCGGTCGCATTGTTGCCATCCGTATAGATGACCACATGTGCGTCGTTTCCGATTCCCAGTCCGCCGATCAGCTTCTCCAGTGCCGGCACCGGCGGCACCAGGCCAGGCGCGCCATCGACCTTGATGCGCCAGCCGCCACTCGCATAGTTGCTGTACACCGCACACGGAATATGGCCACGCAGATAGGCGGTCAGGTCTCCGCCGCCACCGATCGGGTTTCTAATGTCGAGCAGCACGACTCCCGGCTTGCACGCATGTGCCGCCACCCAGCCGGCATCCACCAGCGGCGGAGCTGAAGATGAGGCATAGGCAGCCCCGCTGGCCAACAGCGCAATTCCAAACAATAACGGTCTTTTCATCGCACGTCTCCTCACCTCGTTAAAGGGTAACTACAACATCGGACGCCAACAATTCATCCAGCACCTGATTCCACGCATCATCGGACATCGCCGTCCCCGCTACATCACATCTATAAACATTGTGAAATGCCTCGAGCTCGGACAGCGCGTCTTCCATCATTTTCCTGTCCGGAAACAGGCCCGTGTTCAGCACCGCGATGTTCATGCTCCCTTCCCTCCTACAGGCTGATGACGGCATCGGCCTCGATCATGGCCATGGACAGGCCCGCGGCGCTCAGATGAGGCAGCCCCTGTCCTTCGACCGTGGTCTCCGGCTGGATGTCCGAAAGCTCGAGAAGCTCTGCCTGGCGTGCGTTATCCGGAGTCTCGGCCACCGGACCGGTCATGAAAACCAGCCGTACCCGGTGCCCGAAGATGGTCAGCCCGGCCGCTACACGCATGGCCTCGGTGTGGTCCTCACGCCCCAGCAACAGAATGGATTTGTGCCCTTTCATTTCCGTCCCCTACAGACTGATTATCTTCGCGGCTTCAGCCGCCAGTGCGCTGTTTCCGGTCTGGCTTCCGAGCTCCACCGGGCACTGCGCATGGCCCATGTGGCGCACCCAGGAATATTCGCAGGCCACGGCTTTGGATGCGCAGGCCAGCAGGTCCACCATGCCGCGGTCGGCCAAAGTGCGCACACCTGCATTGGTGAAAAAGCACGACCAGGTTGCACCCCGTCGCCGGCATGCGCGCATCAGCGCCGCCAGCGTCTGGGCCGAATCAGGCCTCGAAACGAGAAACATCAGATCGGTCACGCGCGTCGCCTCCCCAGGTAATAGCCGGTAACAGCGGCAAGCACCAGCCCCGCGAACACCGACGTGATGGACTTGTCGGAATCGGGTCTGCCTGCATCCGTCACCGGCGTGAATGCAGCAGCCGCTCGCGGCCGCTCGCGATAGGTTTCGGCATCTACCGGCAGCCCGGTATGGTATGCCCAGTCCTCCCAGCCGCCGGGATAGACCCTGGCATCGAAGCCCGCACCGGCGCGCAGCAGCGTGAAATAGGCGATCGAGTCGTAAGCATTGTTCGCGTACACCACAGCCGAAGTCACCAGCGGAAGCTCAACGTCGTGCTGCGCCACGTCGAGTCGCAGCGCCGCCATTGGCAGCGGCTGCGCCCCGGGCAAGTGCCCGCCACGCAGCGCGCGGATGCGCCGGCCCCAATAGGATGCCCGGCTGCGTCCGTCGAGCAGATAGGGCGGGCGCGGCGACTGCAGCGCCCGTGCCAGCTCTTCGCGCAGCACGATCAACCCGGCTCGCGGCCGACCCTCGTACACCGGGTTGCGGAACATCCCGCGCGGCGTGCCCGGTGCCGAGGGACTTCGGGCAAGCAACGGTGTGAGCGGCGCCGTGAGCACTGCAACCCGGGACTGTCCAGCCAGATACAGCAGGCCCGCCACGAAATCGCGCCGCACCGGATCGTCGCCCGCCACCAGAACAGTCTCCCGGCCAGAGAGGCCAGCCGCCCCCAGCACCCAGACGATGTCGCGGAAGCTGGCGAGCCGATCATGCGGTCCCAGAAATTCCCGCGGCGGCAGGCAGCGGGCCCCGGGCAGCGAGCGTGCAATGCAGTCCGCACGCGGCCTGGTATCGACTACCACCGCATTGTGCACGCGCGGATCCCCGGGCCGGGATAAATAGAAAAAGTTGCGCGTGCGCGGTGTCGCTATCGCGGTGCCACTGACCAGCAGCAGGGTCAGGGCAAACACGGGCGATCGCAGCATGGCAGCTCAGCAGCCACCGATTCGGACCGGCGCCGCCGATGCGCTGCCGGCAGCCGGCGCCTTGGGCGGGTGTTGCAGGTAGTAGCCGACCAGGTCGGTCATCGATACCGTGCCATAGGTGCCACCCAGGTTGATGTCAGGAAACGATCCCATGGGTTGCGCTGTCTGGGCGCGCGCCAGCACCTGCGGCGATACCGCGGCATACCGGAACATCACAATCAGCCCGGCCAGCGTCACCGCCAGGGAAATAACACAGTACAGCAGGATCTGTCTTGTGTTCATCGTGACCCCCGTCAGAAGACATCC
>JAJYEK010000152.1 GCA_021785795.1 Pseudomonadota bacterium | reverse complement strand
AGCACATCACGTTGACAGAGTTGACGGCCAAGATCGAGGAGGTGAAAAAGCGCCATGAGCAAAAGCGTTAATCCGCCGGTTGCGATAGCGAAGGGAGTGGGCGATCCCCAGTGTTACAGAGGCAAAGTGTAAAACAATTACATAGCTGAAAGGAGCACGCCGCCTTGATTGATTTTTCATTGACTTCTGAGCAGAAAATCCTCCAGAACGTGGCACGCGAGTTCGCTGAAGATATCCTGAGGCCCGTCATCCGGGACGCAGATGCCGAACCCGATCCGATCAAGGGCTTCCAGATGATCAAGCCCGCCTATCAGAAGGCCTACGAATTGGGTTTTGCCACCGGATTCCTGCCGCGGGAATACGGCGGCGCAGGGCTGAGCAGCGTGGATGTGCTGATAGCGGTCGAGGAAATCGCCGCCGTCGACCCCGGCTTCGGCTGCGTCTTGCTGGTCAACGGCTTGGCATTGATGCCTCTGGTTTGGTTCGGCACCGCGCAACAGAAGAAGAAATGGCTTACCGAGGCATGCAATGATCCCGCGAAAAGCTATCTGGCGGGCTGGCTCGTTTCAGAACCTGCAGGCAATCCTGGTGGTACTGCCAATTTTGACCATCCCAGCCCAAGAGCCGGAATACAGGTCACAGCCGACTTGAAGAACGGTGAATATGTAATCAACGGCCGCAAGTACTGGCCTTCGAGCGCTGCAGGCTGGGACATGAACGGTGCTGACGTCAATACGGTCGTGGCGCGGACCGACCGAACGAGGGACGGCAAGGGGGCGCTTTCCTGCATATTGGTGCCACGCGGCACACCGGGGGTTACCTACGAGCCATGCATTGACAAGATGGGGCAGCGGCTCAATCAGAATGCGGATATTCGCTTTAACAATGCCCGCGTACCAGCGGAAAACGTGTTTGCAATCGGTGATGGCGATCTCGTAATAAGCAAGGCATTTACCTGGTCCGGACCCGTGGCCGGAATTGCGGCGGTGGCAACTGCAAGATCAGCGTACGAATATGTCCTGAAATGGGCAAAGTCCTATACGGCTGGCGGCGCTGATCCGATCATTTTCTATCAGAATGTTGGCTACATGCTTGCCGATGTGGCAATGCGCATTGAGGCGTGCCGCTACCTCTGCTGGAAGGCTGGGCACTATGCCGATTTGCACGATTCCGAGAATCACGTGCTTGGCGCCATGTCCAAAATTTACGCCGGCGAAGTCGCAACCCAATGTGTCTATGACTGCATGCGCGTAATGGGCATTAATAGCTACGACCGGCGCAGTCACCCCATGGACAAATTCATGCGCGACGTACTGTGTTTTCCGATCTACGATGCGGGAAACATGGGCATGCAGCGGCGCAAAATCTGGGGTGTACTGGCCCAACCGAGCTTCAATCCCCGGTCATTCATGGACAGTGAACCGATCTCATTTACCAAGGACATGGAGGGGATCGGCACAGTAGCGCCGCGACCCTAGGCATGTACGTGCGACCCGCGGCCTATGGAAGGTAGGGATCCGCCCTGTTCACGGCCGGATCTCCTTTCATGCATTCATGCGTACCGTACCCATTCCCGAGACCTTCGGCCTGGTTCCTTCAGGGTCGGATCTAGTCCTATATCTTCTCTTTGTCCCGTTTGCGGCAGCATTAATCATACGTCTACGCCGGTGTCTGCCGGACATTCGCCTCCGTCGCCTCGCAACGCTTGCCCCAGGCAGCGCCGGTGCCATCATCCGGATTGCCCATCATGTTCTGTTGCAATGGCGCGTTGCGCAGCACCCGCGCGGCTGGCCGCATCTGGCGATTTTCTTCGGCTTTCTGGGGCTGCTGGCCGCGACAAGTCTGGTTGCTGTCGACTGGACTCTTGCCAGAATTTCGGGCACCCACTTCTTGTCTGGCGCGTTCTACCTCCGTTTCGAATCCCTTGTCGACGCATTCAGCCTCCTGTTCGTCGCTGGACTGCTTATCGCGCTGATACGGCGCCTCGTGAACCTGCGCCGAACGGAGCCTGCCCAGCGCCGGATACAGCGGCTGTTCATCCTGAACATCGCAGGACTGCTCTATCTTGGACTCACCGGATTCCTGCTGGAGGGCTTGCGTCTGGTGATCCACCCCGTGCCGTGGGCCGGCTGGTCATTCGTCGGCGTGCGACTCGCGCACGCTCTGGGAGCGTTCGGTGTCGGACCATCGGCGCAACCCTTCTACGTGGTACTGTGGTGGAGCCACGCCCTGGTTGCGTTTTTGCTGATATCTCTGCTGCCCTACGGCCCGCTCCTGCATGCCGTCGCAGCACCGCTGAATATCATGATGACGCAGGATAAACCGCATCTCGAACCGCGCGTTCCTTTCGATCTGAGGAGCGTCTTGGCCAGCGGAGACTTCGACCTGAAGGTCGGTTTGTCGAGCATCGGCGACCTGCAGGGGGCCGAGCGCTGTGCATTGCTGGCATGCACGAGCTGTGGGCGCTGTGAAGCCGTCTGTCCAGCGGTCGCAATTGGCACCGCCTTATCGCCGCGCAAGCTCGTGCAAACGCTGCGTGAACAGATCCTTGTCAAAACGCCACTGAAAGACCTCCTCGCAACCAGCGTCGTCTCGGCTGCGGAGGTCTGGGCCTGCACAACTTGCGCCGCCTGCGTAATGGTCTGCCCGGTCTTGATTCACCCGGTCGACTACATTATTCCGTTCCGGCGCGAGCTAGTCAGCCGCCAGCTCCTGGAAAAGCGGCATTTGGAATTGCTAGACGCCCTACACCGGTGCGCAAACCCCTACGGACTGCCGACTGCGTCACGAAACCGCCTGGCCGCAGACCTAGAGCCTATGCATATCCTTAAACATCAGGAACAGCAGCAGTGCGTCAAGTAGATACCAGGTACTTCGATTCACCCGAGTGGCTGTACTGGACCGGATGTGCAGCCAACTACGACGCGCGTATTGCCCGCATTGTGCGAGCCACGGCCAGGATCCTCAGCGCTGGCGGCATCCGTCTGCGCTTTATTGGCGAACTCGAGGCATGCTGCGGAGACCCGGCGCGCCGCCTAGGGGAGGAAGGACTGTTCCAGCAGCTTGCACTGCGCAATATCGATACGCTGCGGAGTTCGCACATTGGCCGGATCGTCACCCACTGCGCGCACTGTTTCCACGTACTGAAAAACGAGTATCCGCGCTTTGCCGGAACATTCCAGGTGGCGCATCACTCCGAGCTCATCGCCTGCCTCCTGGCCACGAAGCGCCTACGGATCCACCCCGATACGAGCGTGACTGCCACATTGCATGATTCCTGCTATGTCGGTCGCTACAACAGGATATTCGATGCGCCACGTACCATCCTTCAATCCATATACAGCGATCGCGTGGTTGAAATGCCACGACACGCCTGGCACAGTTTCTGCTGCGGTGGTGGTGGCGCTGGCTATTGGCTTGATCCTTCCAGAACAAAGGATGCCGGGATGGTTCGCATGACCGAAGCGGCCTCAGTCGGTGCCCGCATGGTAGCGACCGAATGCCCGTTTTGCCTAAAGATGCTTGAACGGTGCGCCCAGGCCACGGCTGCGGACGATCAGCCGCTCGTCAAGGACATCGCCGAGGTCGTCGCCGATGCGCTAGAGGACGGCGGCTATGCTTCCCAAGCCTGCAATTCGGCAAAATCTATCCAATACGAAGATGGCCCGACGACATGACCGGAACGGCAGACATCGGACCGCTCGACGTTCTGGTATGCCTGAAATTCGTACCAGATCCAGCCCAGCTCCGGGCTGATGCATCCGGCCAGCCGGATCTGATTCAGGCGCCGCTCCGCATCAGCAATTTTGACGAAAACGCAATCGAGACTGCTCTGCAGCTCACCGCCCAGCATGGCGGCCGGGCGTTCGGGCTGAGCGTCATAAGGGGACGAAAACCGCCTCCTGATGTCCTGCTGCGTGCGCTCGCAATGGGCCTCAATGCCCTCTACCTTGTTGTCGATGAAACTGACATGGCATCCGACCCCTTTCGACTCGCTGTGGCAATCGCGGCTGCCGCGAAAGTCATGCGGGAGGCAGAAGCAGTCCCGCTATGGCATCTGCTGATCTGCGGGGAAGCGTCCGCGGACGAATACAATGCGCAGATTGGCCCGCGGCTTGCCGTGGCGCTCGATCTTCCGGCCATCACTCACGCCATACGCATCGAACTCGAGCGGAATCTGCTTATCGCACGCCGCTCGGTAGACGGGCGTTGCGAGACGGTGGAAACTGAGCTTCCGGCCCTGGCAACTGTCGGAACGGAGATCAATCACGCGCGCATTCCGACCGTCCTTCAGATCATGGGCGCTGGACGGAAGCCTGTTCGCGAAATGACGCTCCACAAGCTGCTTGAACCGGATCTCGATGCCATGAAGCGGTATCCGACACTGAAGACAATGGCGGTGTTTGCGCTGCCAAGCACCCGGAAGAGGATACTCATCGATGGCGGCAATCCCAAGGAATCGGTCAACCAGCTTTTAACCAGATTGGGTGCGGACGGGGAGATCAGATTCTGATGGCCGGCATGCGAATCCTGCTGTTTTCCGAAAGTGATGACATGCTGCCAGAACTGCTGTTTGTAATTCGCAATCTCGGCGGACCGCCTGACAAACACATAAGCAGCATTGCCATCAGCCCGCACGCGATCGAGACGGCCACAGATTGCCTTGCTCTGGGTGTCGATGAGGCTTTCGTGGTGATCACCGAAGGTACGGTTTCACTTGATGCTAGTGCATTGGGCGCCGGGCTTTCCACAGTAACCCGCATCATTGCTCCAGACCTTATTCTTGTCGGCGCTACGCAAACCGGCAGTGAGGTTATGGCACATCTAGCACAACACCTTGAAGTGCCCTGCTTGAGCGATTGTCTTGCGCTGTGCCTAGATGCGCACGGCGGCCTCCTGGCTGAGCGGCGCGTATACGGAGGTCGCTTCATTGCCCAACAGCGGCTTGAGGGTCGTCCGCTGATCGCATCGGTACCGCCCAGACGATTTCCCAGAGCCACGCGCACGCACGAACCTCGTGGGGTCATTACGCGGCTGACGGAAGTCTCGCTAAAGTCACGCATTCGCACGCGGTCTGTGTCCGGCGTGTCGCGAAGCGCAGTCGACATCACGAAGGCTGACGTGATCGTTGCCGCAGGTCGTGGCGTAAAAACAATAGATGATCTCTCCCTGATCGAAGCGCTCGCCCATGCCCTTGGCGGCGTGCTGGCCGGGTCGCGACCGCTGACGGGAGACGTCGATTGGTTGCCGGCCGATCGCCGAGTCGGGCTGTCGGGGCAGACAGTCAAGCCGAACCTCTATATTGCCTGTGGAATATCCGGACAGATTGAACACATAGTCGGCATGCGAGGTGCGCGGACGGTGGTCGCAATTAACACTGACCCGGAGGCACCAATCCACGTCGACGCGGACTACAGCATCATAGGAGATCTCTACGAGATAGTGCCAGCCATTCTCGAGATACTAGAGGAGGCGTCACTGGACGGTACGCTGCACTAGCAAAAAGTTTCTCAGAAACTATCTGCTGCGCGGCAATGCGTTTTGAAGACAGACTGTCCCTCTGAAAATCGTTCCACGACCCTCCGTTGAGGGCATTCAGAGACCGTTTCCCTCTCTTGCTATACGGTACTGCAGCGCATGAACGTCGCAGAAGAAACGGAAACAACGACACCCCATGGGACGCCGCGCAGAAGGAGCGCCCGGCGCCCTGGAATCCTGTGCTATGACCACCGCGGCGCAGCGGCGATGACAATTTGTCGCTTCGAGAGGCGCGCGGGACAGTACTCGGCAAGAGTCTAGATCGACCGGACAGGCGCCGGCGGCACCCACCACCGGAAGTAAAAGGCCGCTGACGACAGACCACCCGGACCCGCGGACCCGGACTGATAATCGCCGGTCGGTCAGATAAAAGAGCTCCCTCTTCCTAATTGCTGCTTGAGAGGCTCACTTCAGGTCATGGGTCGACTCCGCCGACAGAAACAGTCCATCCCGCTGTCGTTGATGGGCCTGGCCCGGCGGTGGGCCGCGCCTTGTGCCGGCAGCACTTCCGTAAACCTCACGTACGGCTTACCTGCCTTGTTTATCCTTACCGGACACGCTGAGCACAGTCCCTCGGCTGCCCTGTCCAGCCATGGCCGACACGGGCGCGACGGCCGACTGATCGATCACCGCGTCGATCACCGCGGGGCGGCCCGCGTCGATGGCTTCCTTGATTACCCTCCCGATTTCGTTCGGATCGGTCACGCGCGCAACCCAGGCGCCCATCTCCCGTGCCATATTGGCGAAATTCGTTCCTCCGAATTCCGACAGTTTGTCCAAATCGCGCGAGGTCGGCCACAGCGAACGCAGCAAGTGGGTCTGGAACGCCATTGCCTGATTGTTCAGGACCACTGTCACGAGGTTGATCCCGTTCCGAACGGCAGTCTCGAGCTCCGTCAGGTGATAGAAGAACCCGCCGTCGCCGGTGAATGCCACCACCGGCCGCTCCGGCACCGCCGCCTTGGCCCCGATCGCCGCCGGGAAGGCCCATCCCAGGCTGCCCTCACAATGCAACAGGTTCTTCCCTGCCGGAAGATCCATGAAAACGCCGGCCCAGGTGCCTGCGTACCCCGTGTCCGTGACGTAGAGCGTATCCTGCGGGCATGCAGCAGCAATTTCGGTCGCCAGCCGCTCCGGCCGGATCGGCAGCGCATCGCTGTGCATCTGATGATATTCCCGTTCCCGCCACTCCCGCAGCGCCTTTTGGGCCTGCGCCACCCAGTGGCCATGGGAATTCCGCCTGCCCGAGCGGGCCACGCCCAGCATCTGCTGCAAGACTGTTCGCGCATCGCCCACAAGCGGCAATACGTTTGGGTAGTTCGCGCCAGGCTGAGCCGGGTTGATATCGATATGCAAGGAGCGCACGCCCGGCACGGGCGACTGTCTCGCCTCCGTCTTCGCGCCGCCATGGTGACAGCCCACATAAAACACCAAATCCGCCTCGGCAATGACCTGGTCGGTCGACGGCCGGCGGTAGGAGCCCGTCACGCCGAGAGCCAGGGGATGCCGATCATCAATGCTCCCCTTGCCGCCGAGAGTCGTGGTGACCGGCACGTCCAGAAGTTCCGCAAGCGCCGTCACTTCCGTCCACGCGCCCGAAACGATCGCCCCGCGACCGCATACCATCACCGGACGCTCTGCATGCCGAAGCTCTTCGACCGCCTGCTCCACAAGATCATCCTCTGCCCGAGGCCGAAACGCCGGATAGCTGAAATAGCGCCGATCCAAGAACCGCAAATCGAATTCCGTCTCCTCGGATTCGAGCGACCCATCCAGGTACAGATGGACCGGGCGCGGCGCTCCGGTGGTCATTTCCCGGTACGCCTTGCCGAAGAACTCCGCCATCCGGTCGATCGTACGCACTTCGGCGTCGTACTTGGTAACCGGACGAAAGTCCACGTAGGCTTCCTGATACGAATTCCCGTGGTAACGCGAGTTCGGCAGGACGGGTGTTATCGCCAACAACGGGGTATTGCTCTGCCAGGCATCGACCAGGCCGGCATAGAGGTTGGTTGCTCCGGGACCACCCTGCGCGATCACGATTCCGGGCATCCCCGATGCCTGCGCATAGCCATCGGCCATGTAGCCGGCGGCCTTCTCGGAGTGGCACAGAACCCGCTTGATCGGATCCTCAGCAAGTTCAACCAGCGTCGGATACAGGAACGTCGGCACAAAGAACACCGCCTTCGATCCCGAGCGGCGCACCAACTCAGCCAGATATTCCTGGCCCTTCATCTTCCGCCGGGGACGTTCGTCGACCGCCTGGTCTGCGGCGGAATAGTCTTTCAGTCTTGTGCTTGCCGATCTGTTCAAGTTCTTCCCCTCCTGTTGTGTCCCTGTCCGGACGAACACATTGCCTCGCGCGCCGGACCAGGAA
Organism: Pseudomonadota bacterium; assembly: GCA_021785795.1. Next base: position 1,042 of record JAJYEK010000152.1, on the reverse strand, counting down.
TCCGCTCGTAACACCGAGCCATGATGTCTGTCAGGCCCTCATTCGTCGATGCCGTAGCCACGTACATACGCTTGCCAGCGGATCACTGGCGCCGTGCCGCAGCCATACGACGACTCCCCTGAACATCAGGAAGAATGCTGCGCCGCCGGACGAATCTCCCGGGCAAGCTCGGCGACGTGCGGGTAAAAACGCTCCACGTCGCCTTCTTCCGCGTCGTGGCCATAGCGCTTCTTGAGCCCGGGCTCTTGCAGCTGCAGATACCGGTCGGGCTCGACGCCATGGCGCTTCAATGTATTCTGGACACAGGCCAGGGGGCAGCCGTCCAGCGCAAGAATGGGCCGTCCGGAGGTGGCTTGACGCACGAAGCTCTCTATGTCGCCGCCGACTCCGGCGATGCATGACATCTGCGCCTCGCCTTCCCGGTCCAGACGCAGCGCCAACGTATTGGCCAGCTGGGCGAGGTTCGAGCATCCCGAGCAGCTGTACACCAGTGGACGGTCAACGAGTTCTCTTGCCATGAATCCTCCAATAGAAGTTATGTCATCACGTTATCGCCGGGACACCTGATCGGACCTGCACTCCTGCACGATCATCCGCCCGGGCTCCTTCACTGCACAGACGCCTACGCCGGCTCCAGCCACCGCTCAGGAATTTCGGCCTGCACGGTATCGTTCTCGTTGGTGTCGGATGAATAGTCGTTCCACAGATCTCTCTGCAGGAAATCCAGAACGTAGAACCACTCGACCACATCAATATGACCCCAGGCCTCGTCTTCCGGCGCCGGACTTTCGTAGGCCAGCGCCGTCACAGTTCCCACCTTCCCGCGCGTGTATCCCGGAGTCTGATTGTAAAATATGTCGGGAAGGTCCCTGATCCGCAGGCGGTCGCCTACCTTGAATTTGGGCGGACCACCCGCTTTGCCTCTGTAACACTGGGGATCGCCCACTCCCTTCGCTATCGCAACCGGCGGATTAACGCTTTTGCTCATGGCGCTTTTTCACCTCCTCGATCTTGGCCGTCAACTCTGTCAACGTGATGTGCT
>JAJYEK010000025.1 GCA_021785795.1 Pseudomonadota bacterium | reverse complement strand
CCTCATACTGCTGCTGGTGACAGACGCCGCAGGACTGGGGAGACAGGGAACCCTCGAGCGCCGTGTACCCCTTGGGAGGCGGGCCTTCGGGAGGCAGGGGGTAGACCCAATGGTGAGCAAGGAACGCGGCAATGGGATGGCTCTGCTTTGGGCCGAGGCCAAAAGGAAAGCGCGGCTCGCGACCAGCAGAGTGGAAGTAAGAAGCTGCAGTACTGACGATCAGTATCCCAGCAACAATAGCAGCCCAAATTGCAAACTTTCTCATAAGGCCATACTCCCCACCGACATTTGCGGGGCGAATCGCCGTCTTGCTAACTTTCCGGACTTCCGGCAATGCAGGAAGCGTTCGGCGCCTTCGATGATTTCGGCCTCCCTCGCCTCGCGCAAACCAAAAATATCATTCTTCCAGCTTGCACGTGGGTACGCGGCTGCGCGGTCATGGCGCACAACCCTCGGAGCAGGGATCCGAGCCCGGCAGGCCGGCCGTCGCGGCGCAGCGTACCGCCGTGCGCCAGCCTCAACAGCTGCTTCGATCGGCGCGCCTCCTGTCTGACGATCCGGGGTGCTGGTCATTGCTTTTCGCCCTTGGCTGAGATTGCCGCCAATTTTTTCCAAACGCAAGGAACGCTGCGGTTACAGCCAGCGCTCGTTCTTTGCGTCTCGGCTTGCGTTCGCGCTTCCTGATACGCTCGGCTAGGGCAACCTTTGCTGCTTGAATCTCCCTCGCCGGCACCTGAGCTATTGCGCCCTCGGCGGCATCGCACCCGATCTTCACCTCCCCGAACCAGAGGCACCTGGAACGTGCCGCCAACGGCCTTGAACGCTTGGATGGCCAAGGCCTCATGGAGTTCGGTGAAGTGGAAGGAGTCCTCGGCCGAGATGACGCGCGCCTGCTTGTCCCCGCACTTTGAGCAATCGACATGCGTCATGTCGGCGGCGAGGAGGGTCTTCCGTTGCATGGCATGAGATGCCGCCAACGGCGAGGACGGGAATCGCGGCCGGGAGCCACCTGCCCACAGCTCGGGCAAGTGAGCGGAAGGTCCAGTCGCAAGCGCATGGTGACGATGATCTCCCCGAGAGGGGGCTGGCGTGCCCGGGAAACACTCACGCCCGTCACCCCCTAAGGGTACCGTCCGGACCCGCAGGATTTCGGTAGCGCCCGGCATCACGCATAGTCCCGCGACACTCGCCTTAGGGCCGGGTTCAGGCAGAAACTGCCTGACCACACGGCTTGCTGAAGAGGCATTATTCGTCGGGGCCCGGCGGAACACCTTGGCCCCGAAAGCAAGACGATAAAGGATGCGAGGCCAGCATCAATTACGATTCCTTCGATCCGCAATTCGGCGCAGCCCTCACACCCGGGTTACACCGGGGGAGCAGGCACTGCCGTCAGCCATTTCTCCGTGAGCGCCACCTCACCCGGAAACTGTTGCCATATCTCCTTTTTTTTCTTCGATCGACCTCACCCCGACACAGCGGGGTGAGGTCCAGGAACTTCAGTTTGAAGCCGGATCGCACCCAGGGCGCAGCACCCCCCTGCCAGGGGTTGATCTCGGTGGCTACACAAGAATCCGGAACGACTATTTTGCCTCGGCCGCCTGTTCTATGCGGCATCGCCCGATTGCACGATGCTTAGAGCGTGATTGCCTGATCTACCCCGCCGGCCTTCACCAGCGCGCCGTACAGATTGGGGAAACAGCCGATCGAAAAGGACTTGTGAATCCGGTCGTCGATACGACGCAATTCGCAGCATTGGTCGCACCCCATGACCAGAATGCCGTGTTTGTCAGCGACCGCAGCAAGCCGTTCCGCAGTCGGGTTGCCCTGGGTCAGCATGTAGTTGTTGTCAACAAAGAAAAACATGCCGACTACCGTCACCACATGGGTTCCGGCCTCGAGCTGCGGGAGAATCATTTTTTCGAGAATGTAACTGCTATTGTTGGTGGAAAATATGTACGCGACACGCATCGGCCTGTTCCTTTATGGTAGGTGTGTTTGTTTCGCGGGATTGTGCGGCGTCCGTCGGTTTGCGCGACAGGACTCCCGGCACCATCGCGCCCTGGGTATCGACGCGCCCGTTGCGCCGGCCTCGGCGCTGCGCGCCTTCCGTGGCACGCAGCGGACCGTCATACTATGCTATGCAGACAAGGCGATCATAAAGCTCCAGCATTACCCACCGCAAGGGCTGGGTGGCGGAGCGCTGCCGCCGCCACTGCTCGTCGTTCCGCCACTGCTCGTCGTTCCGCCACTGGTCGTGCTTGTCGTAGTCACTGCAGGGGCATCCCAGCTGCCAAGCGTAAGTGCCGTGGCCGGTCCAGGCAGGGCGATTTCATTCACGAGCGTGCGTGTCGCATGATTGATCACGTCGATATCCCCGTTGCGTATCTGGAAGAAGTTCGTTCCGTGCGGAGAGAATATGCCGGTGAATGAACTCGGAATGGGAAGGTACGCGGTGATCAGGTAGGGCGGAGCAAGGCCGTTCAAGCTGACGATCTGAAAGCCGTCGGCCCCAATGAACGTCATCAGCCAGTCCTCGTCGGCAAACATGATCGAGTTGGTTCCGCTACCCTGAATGCGCGCGATATCCGGGTGAGAGGTGCTCGCGCGGCCGAGCAGGCCGTTCAGGATGTATTCCGGTCCCGGGTCGGTGGCGGTAACCTTCGCGAGGTACGCAGTCGTGATGTTGCTGGCCGGCGCCACCCCCGTAAAGGTGTCGCCGGGCAGCGAGACGTACTTGTAGGCGACGCTGGTCGTGGCGCCACCCGTGGAGGCATAGCTCACGCTCACGGTATAGGTCTGGCCGTTGGTGAAGGTCGAACTGCCCCCGCTCTGCGTGGAGAGGTTCGGCGTCAGTACATTTTGCAGATTGGAGACAATGCGCTCGATCTCGAACACGTTGGCCGGATTCGTGACGTTCCACAGCATCTGGGCATTGTCACCTTCATCCTCCACGCTCATGATGAACTGATTGGTGACATTTTGGTTCAGCAACGTGGCCATCCACGGCCCGGTACGCTGCCCATCCGGGCTGCATGGCACTTCGCTTGGTCCTACGGGGTTGGTGGCGGGGCAGGTCGGCGCCGAGCCGGCACCGCCCGCTGCCGCGGGGGCGGTCGCACTACTGATGGTCGGCACCGCTACCTGTACGACCTGCGGCGATGAAGTCAGCACGGCGCCATCGTTCACGCCCGTGAGCGTGTCGCCCTGCACGTCGGGGTCCCAAGACCATACCTGGCCGGCAGCGTTGCGCAGCGTTGTCGAGTCGCAGGGTTCAGCGTAGGTATTCTTGTTGACCTCGCTCGTGCCGCTCGATACGCGATTGTAAAACAACTCTCCGGGGGCAGTGCCACCTGCGGCCTCATAGACCCCGGGAAACGTGGCGACAACGGAATTGTTCTGATCCTTAACCTCCCCGAGACGCGGATAGATGAAGCGCACCGGATAGCCGAAGGTAGGCGAATTCGGGTTGGTATCGAGGAACAGCACGCTGTCCCCCAAACGAACGCCGAACATGGTGAGATCCCCGGTGGGCGTGGGAGCGATATCGACCGCGGAGTAACCGATGTTGTAAAACGGCGCCGGCACCGGAATGGTAACGCCAAGAGCGGATTGGCTCGCCAAGGCGCTGGGATCGATGCCGCCTACGGAATCCTGCACGGCACAGAAGTTGACGGTTTGCGCCTGCGCCAGTGTTGCAGAGGTTTGGCCGAAGTACGGGCGTAGCGCCGCCATCTGGGCCGCTTGCGCCGCGGTCTGGGTACTACTGGCCTGTGTCGTCCCGCCGGTTAGGCTCAAGGCATTGACGACCGCAGAGCCGATCGTGCCTTCGCGGTTACCCTGAATGGAAGGAGCGACCGGTCGGGGCACCACCTTCAATGTCGTTGGATCGATGCCCCACACTTCCGATCCGGAACTTAGCCAGAGCGGACCGCTATAAAACGCCTGGTTATCCGTCACGCCGCTTCCAGCCCCAACGCCGGTAACAGCAGTTGCCTCCACCGCAAAGGTGCTCAGGTTTATGCGCGCGATACTGTCGCCAATACCATCACCGTTCGAATCATAAATGGCAAAGAGGGCGGAAGTAGGGGTGGTGGATGTTGCCGTTGGTGTCGTTGAACTCGAACCACTTGAACATGCGCTGACAATTAGCGTGGCGATGGATGCCGCCAGGAGCGTTCTCGCTGGGCGCAGCGTGGATTTGGATAGGTTCAGCCAATTCATAATAATCTCCCCCTCTTTGAGGCATTGAATGTTCAGTGCCTCTGCATGAATCATACCAATTGCTACCCACGAAAAGGAGTAAATATATGCTGCAAAAGCAAGCACATATGTGACTAAAAGTGAAGATTACCGGCGATCGCAATAATGCAAAAAACGCTGCCTGCTTGTAGCGTCGGCATTTTGCAACGGGGCCGTACTTCGTAGCCTCAGGGGGCCGGTTCGACGATCAGTGGCAGCGCGCCGGTATTCCGGTCCACTTCCGGAATAGGCATGGCCTGCCTCTTCGTCGATTCTGCGTCGTCGTCGGCAGCCATCGCCAAACCCAGCGTACTGGCATTACGTCTTGCGGCAATAGCGAAAACACAGGCAGAGCTCCCGCTTTCGCGTCGGCATCCGCTCAACCTTCGGACAATTGCGCCGCGCCTGTCGGGCTGCCCCATGGTGGATAAGCGGCGCCGGCTTGGCCTGTCCGTAGAAGCCGTATTTAAGAAAGCGGATGCGATTGCGTGGCTGCACGGCCCGTTCGCAGATGAACACGAACGCTGTTTGGTTCTGCGTGCTTCCCGACTGACGCCAGCTGACTTCGCATTTCAGGTCGGAGCGTATCCCCGCGCTGATTTTGGGTCACCCCACCATAGACATGCCGGGCCGGCAATCGGCCGACATCGCTTGCCCAGTGCCCTGCAAATGAACACCAACCCGGGCTTGGTGTCGTCGTCTCTCGGGCGCCCGGGCGCCCGTTTATATATATTCGGCTCTTCAGGAAACCATAAACCAGGCACCAGGATGTTTACAGTGACCGCCGCAATCCCAATGACAACGCCCATGATTTCCACTCGACATTATTGAGTCGCGTGATGGAGGTCGTGCCGTTGCTAAAGAACTCCTGATTGGTCCCCGGATCGGTATTCCAGCGCTGAAAGTCCAATCCGACATGGAACGACCATTTGCTTGATTTGGGCACCATCAGCACACCTAGCGACAGTATATTTCCCGTACCATTCGAGTATTGTTCAAAACTTACCGGGTGCTGCAGATCAGCCCTTAGATTCCAATTGGCTTCGGCAGAGTAATTGGCCCAGTGGTGTTCCAATCGAAGATACCCGTTGAAATCGCTCTTCGTATCTGTCAGGAATTCAATTCCCACCCATGGCCCGGTCCACCGGGCCTGATAAGTGCTATTGAGCCCCTGTATTGGGCCCGTGGCGGGGATGGTCTGAAAACCGTTACTGATACGGAGATTTTGCTCGCTACGCGACAATCCAACGAGTGGCGTGAGGTAGGCAGCATTTCCATCTTCAGAAAAGTGAAATTGGTAGCCGAGCGCCACGGAGAGATCCTGCACATTGTCGCCCGTGGTATCGTTGTTGGAACGCGAGTACTCGAGCGTCCGATTATTGCCCGAATAATCCGAATCCTGGTTCTGTCCACTCTGGATCCAGCCGTAATCGGCCATCCCGCGGATTTGCAGTCCGTCAGTTGCTGTCAACTGAAACCCGCCCGACAGCTGGGCGATGTGTATCGCGCTCCACGTCAGTTCCGATTGTATATTCGGTGTAACTGTTCCGCTTAAGTCGCTGGCGATGTTCCAGTTGAGGCTATCCGTACGATAGCCCGCATTGATGCCATACTTGGCGTCAAGTGCGGCTGCTTCGCGCAGCCCGATGAGCCAGATGGACAGCGACAGCAGCAGTGCAATCGCAGGCCCGCCCAACAGCAGGTTCGGCCTGTTCTTCCAAGATCCAGCGGTCATATGCAGATCCAATCGCAATGTATCATTGTTGCTCTTCTTAGCCGCTCTTCCGATCAGATGAAGTCACTACAACATCGGAGCGTCCACCATGACCTCCGTACGAACCCTGTCGAACCTGCCCGCCGTACCAGCATCCGCAGGTCCATATTGCGTACTTGGATTGGCGCAACGCCCGCGGCGCCCGTGCGACTGTGTATAAAAATCCATTACGGCGCGACGACCTGTCCTAAATGGGACCCAGGGTTGTGGCGCGCAGGGTCGCCCGCAGTGTGTCTGCCCACTGCCAGCTAATCCAGCATCGTGCGATGTTATGCTTCGCCATGCCGCATACCTGATTGGTCGATCCGTCACGAAAACATACCGCTCACATGCCCGGAAAATCCTTCCGCTGCAAACCAAACGCATTCCTGCCAAAGACTAGCACAGTCCATGGTCGGACACCGACGGGAACATTGAACACCAAAACCTTATCTTGGCACAGTCGGCGTTGCGATTGGAGTCTTGGATATTTCGCTGTTCGTGATCGCACGTGTCTTGGCCAAGGTTCATCAGGGGACGAAATTGAAGGGTTGCAGTTTGCATTGCAATTGCAATTTCCATGTCAGCCCGAGACACGGCATGCGGCGTCAGGTCACGCCGGCCGGACTGGGTGGTTGCCACGGGCCTGCCCAGCGCGGCCGACGTCCCGGCAACTCGCCGCCAACTCCTCCATCGACGAAGCGCTTGCCGGTCCGGACAGCGCTATCTTTGGGGTGTTCGATGACGTGATCACCGCCGGCGCCCGTTGCAAGGCGGCCCAACGGGTCCCGCGCTCGCGCTCCCCGGACGTTTCCGTTGTCGGCTTTTTTCATCGCCCGCTGGGTTCCAGGAATCAGCGATATTGAAGACCCTTGTCATTAGCAGCAGGCCATTTTCTGAAGGAAGATGTCGTTGTCCGGGTGCCCGCAATGCCGGCGACATATCGGGAACCCCGCGGTGCGGCCCTGACCGGATCGGACATAAAGCGGGACGGACGACCACACGCTCGATCATCACACCCCTAAAGAGAAACACAATGCAGCCGGATGAAAGATGCCGATATCATTTGTCACCGGGGAGGCGGAATGCCAGGATGGATTCCGGCATGCACGGTCGGGGCGTCGACCATCACGAACCCCTGCATCCGCGCATTTATTTAACGATGATTTTTCATGACCCCACTCCCCGTTTCACGACCGCGATACCGGCCCGGTCACCGCCACCGGCCTGCTGCCACCGACCCCCATGCGCCTGATCGGCAATCTTATATGGTTCGTCTTCGGCGGCTTCGTCATGGGGTGCGCTTGGTGGCTGGCGGGCCTTATGGCCGCCGTCACGATCCTCGGCATTCCCTGGGCCATTGCCGCATTCCGGATCGGCACTTTCAGCTTCTGGCCCTTCGGCCGGGTGATCGTCGAACGCCGCTCCGGTGTGGCCAGGGCAACCCTCAGCGCTCTGGGCAACCTCATCTGGGCGCTTTTGGCAGGCTGGTGGCTCGCCCTCGGCCACTTGATCTCGGCGGCCCTATGCGCGATGACGATCCTCGGCATCCCGTTCGCGATCCAGCACGTAAAGCTCGCCGGCCTGTCCCTCTTCCCCTTCGGCAAGGACATCGTGATGAGAGACTGAAGGCGAGGGTCGTCGTTCGGATCCGGCACGAACACCGCCTGCCCGGTGCCGAGCGCACCCTCGAAACCGGAGAGACGAAGCCGGCACGCCGGAATCTGCGGATCGCCACGAAAAATTTCAACTGGCACCGGCCCAGGATCGCGGGTCTCCAGCGCACCCAGCTGGGGCGGGAGGGACCAGATGCCGTGGTCAAACCTTCGCGCTATCACCGTCGGGAAAACGGAAAGCCCGAGACCGATGACCGCCGCTATCCGGGGCTCTACGCTGCCCGGCGGAATAACCTCGATGCTGCCGGAGGGACCTCTTCTGCCGCCACCATGCGGCGCTCGTCCTCTCTATCTTCTATGAGGTGGAACCAGATCATTCTCGGTCTGGGCATCGGCTTGGCTGCCATATGGGCGGCGTCACCGCTTCACCAGTACGCCAGGAACACGTCTGGGCTTGGACGAGTGAGTGCGTGGGCCTCCCTGGCCCGCGCGCGGCACTGGGCGCATTACGAGCCAGGCGGCAGGGATCCGGTTTCCCCGAAAACGGGACGTCTCACACAACCTTCCCCGATCCGAGACTACGCGGAAATGCCGCGGTCGCCACCCGTTCGGGCGCATCCACCAAGAGTCTCTGCCCATTCAACGGTCCGGCGCAACCGGTACAGACCCGTCAACCAGCAAGCCGGTGGGCAGCTCGAACACCTTGGCGATCCGCGCCAACCGGATCATGCTGATGGGGGTCCCGCGTTCGACCTGGCCGGTGGTGTTGCGGTGCAATCCAGTAATCTCCGACAGCACCTCCTGGCTCCCCACCCCGGTGCGCGCGCAGGAACGCCTTCACGCACGCGGGTCGCTGGACCCTGCTCGCGTCGATCGACGAACGCATCAATGGCCTGGATATTCTTGGTACTGTAGTGGCCTTTGTCGGTGCCAACCGTCTAGCTTTTGCCACCTGCCCAGGCAATCACTTCTCTAAGGCCTCCTGCCCGGGAAACCGGACAGGGAAATCAATGCACGTGGGTTAGCCTTGGGCGAAAGATCGCCCCGGACGCGGGTCAATACTGGGTGGACGGCAACAGGGCTGGTCGATGACATCGACCACGAACCGGGCCACGTGCTCCTTGGGCAGCCATTCTTGCGCCGACGGCGGAACCATACAGTCGCTCGGACATACGACGGGTATGACGCGGCGCATCCGCGTCTCCCGATAGTGTGGCTCGATTTTACCCGAGACGGACGGCGAGTCCGACAGATTGCCGGGATTACCAAACGCGATCCTATCAAAGACCTCAGAACCCCACGGCCAACTGCAGCACGTTGAAGCTAATGCCGTTGTTAGGTTCCTTGATGTCTGCATTCGAATAGTGCATGAATCGATAGGCCAAGTCGTATCGATGGTGCGGGCCGAAGCGTACGCCCACACCGAAGTTGCTTCCGAATTGGAACGCGGTGGAGAACCGTATGGGGCCGAGCCGGGTCTTCGATACCAGCGCGGGCCCGACACCGCCTTCGACGTAGAACTGCGGCGTATCCGTGGAACTCACCTTGCGCTGCAGCCGGAACACGGGGCGAAAGTCGATATCCTCCACATCATTGTTGGTCATGCCGGCAGGGCCGTACCAGTGCCCGAAACCCAGTTCCCAGTAACCGGTAAGCTCCCAACGCCCTCGTGCGAACCAATGTTGGTGCCAGTACTTCTGCAGAGACAACCGAACCATATGAACCATCGGGGCGCGTTCGGAGTTGATACCCGCCGTCACCGCCACTGCATCGACCAACGCCGCTGCCGCCGCCCTCGGCAGTGCCAAGACAACCAACATGACATACACGCCACGTCGACTCAATTTTGAGCACTCAAATTAGACATGCCACGTCGATCAAAGTACGGGCCAGGACGCCGGCAATGCCCAACGGCCTCAAGCACCGCTACGATGGGCCGATCGCTGTGTGAGTCAAACCCACCCAGGAATGCCTGGCGCGAGTATTCTTATCTGACGCCCTTCTCCGCTTCGGCCCCACTTCGCGGCTCCGTACACCGGCGCGAGTGTCTCGGCGGGACACCCAGCTATTACCGCCGCGCAGCCGCGTGAACTTTGGCGATTCTATATAATCTTCGGACATTAGCCGTGAGGCCGGCCAGCCAGCAGGCCGCCTTTAAGATAGGTAACGGAATTTAGCCACTTAGGATCCGGGTAGTACCCGACCAACACCGTCCCATCGCGGATTAGCTTCACGATGGCGCTCTCCACCCTGCGGTCTAAGGCGAAGCAGCCCCAGCTGCGGCCCATGCGGCCATATTTCTGCGCAAACGCCTTGCTGACGTACCAGGCGCTGTGAACGACGATGTCGCGGCGGTAAGCCGCGCCGTTGAATCCTGGATTCAATCCGTGAAGCCGCAGCGAGTACCCATCGTCGCCATAGAAGGTGTGGCCGGTCAGATATACCCCCAGGCTGCTCGCCTCAGAGTCCGGCTGGTTGGAGAAACGGGTTGCGTAGGTCAGTCCGCTGCCCTTGCCATGCGCCACGTAGGTGTAGAAGACCACCTTTCCGGTGCGTACATCGGCGACGGCCAGCCGCCTTTTGGCCGACGGCACCGCAAAGTCGACGATCGTGACGAGCGGTTTGTCGGTCAGGTGCCGCTGCGCAAAGTGGAAATAGGCATCGAGCGAAGTCAGTATGGGTTTGATGCCGATGTTGGGAGCCTGCGCATGAATCGTTTCGGCAAGACGCTCCGAGCGGGTTCCCGCGCGCGGACTGGCGTGAACCGAGAGCGGAACAAACAGCAGGGACAGCGCCCATACGGCCGAGTTCATCCGTTTTCGCGCATCATTCATCATTAGTTCCTTGGGTTTTCGGGTGCCTCGGCCGGCGCAAACGGAAGCGTCGTGGCCACATGGGTCAATGCCCAGGACGGAGAGTGGATTCTATCATTTACCGCACGACGCTGAAGCTGAGCTGACGTGCCGGCTGCGAGCGCGACGATGAAGCTTCGTCGCATCCTTCCCCGGACGCGGCGGAAAATCCGGTGCGTCCCCGACGATCAGCACCGTCGGGCCGTCCGCGAGGTCATGGAAGCGGCCGTCGTCCGGATGCGGAGCAATTGCCCACTCGTAAAGCGTCCGTGCGTCCTCCAGGATCGGATGGCGGGGATCGCCGTAGTATTGCTTCTGCATTTGCTCATCGTCCAGTCCGACGCATCCGTGCGATGCCGCATAGCCCGGCACATCACGTCCATGGATCCAGTCGGCCACGCCCTGGGCGTTGATGAAAAATCTCAAAGCATAATGCATGGGATAGGGCGTGCTCGTGCCCTCAATATCGTAGACCGAGGAGCTGTGCAGCTGATCGTAGGCGGTTACCTTGAAAAGGCCATCTGGTGTCGGATAAGTGCTGTCGCCCGACGTGACGGGAAAGGACATGACGAGCTTGCCGTAGTCATACGCGCCCAGGAATTGCTCCGTGAGGCTCACGAGAATGAACTTGCGCAAGTCGGCTGCGGGCGCGTAACGTTTCGGCATGGGCGTAAAATTGTGTACCTGACGCAGATTGTCGGGAACTTTAATGCACACCCCGGGATAAATGTGGCGCCGGTCGATGCGGTTAAAGCGCAGGACACCCCGCCAATGCGATCCAAAAAGACCGGTCAGCGTGTCGTGACGGCCGATCCGATCGCAAGTCCATGCAATCCCGGCATCGCTCGGATAGTGGATTTCGCAGGTATCGGGAACCGGCTCCGCGAAGGCCGCGAATACAATTGCTAGCGCTGAGAAGGCGAGCAACCACGCATGATGCGACGCCCGCCCTTTCAGCGAGAACAATCGCCGCGCTGACCCGAATACCATGTCACTGTGTGCCCGGATTAAGTCATCACTTAATCGCATAAACCGGTGGAACAAATTTCAAGAGACAGTGTATTCCAATCCGCTTGGATCCCCAACAGGGGTATGAATCTTTCACGAAGATGCTTGGCGTGCGCCTGCTTAGGCACCCACTCGAGTAGAGCATGTTGTAGCAGAGGCTCTCGCAGAACGAGCAGCCCGCTGCGCAGTCCGTAGAGTGCCCGGAGAATCGGACACCGCAGCAACCACCCAGAGGGAATTGAATCCCGTCCAGAGTCGGCATACATCGCCGCGAAGATCTCATCCAATTCGCTAGGCACCGCGTTTACGATCTCTCGGATCAGGCGCAGCGGGTGATGCGCCGGCACAGAAGCATGGAGCGTCTTGGTGGCGAACAGACTCTCTTGCATCAAGTCGGCTCCGTACAACGAATAAGAGCCCGCAGCCTTCAGCGCCCTTTGGTCTTCTGCGCATGTTGCGCGGCAAGATTGAAGCCTGGATGCAGGAACAGGCCGGGCACAGTCTTTGACGCATCCGAACAGACCAAGGGCCTGAAGGGCCTGCGCGTAGCCAAGTAGTGGCAGTGCGCACGGTCTGGCGGCGGACGCGCGAAAAGTTTGCGCCACACGGAAGCAACCGGAGCGCGCCCTACGGGCAGCGTCTTCTTCCCGCCTGCGGCGAAGTATTTGCCGTCGCGCGAGACGGCAAAGCTGCTGATCCAGGCACGCAGTGAGTCAAGCAACTGCCGATGTGCGCCATCCCAGATGCGGATATGGTCGTCTGTCGCTCCTTTTGTAAGTGCGGCGGATCACGATCGGAATAGTGTCCGGCACCGCCATGTCAGTGTGCTGATACAGGAATTCGTCCGCCCCTGGCGATTTCTTAGCCACATAGCACGACCCGTAACGCATTCGTAGTCTAATGTCGACGCGACCGGGCGGCGGGCGACCGACCTGCTGAAGATGATGCGTGGCAAGAACCGACCGAGAAACACTGGCCTCGAACCAGCTTAGACCTCTGGGCGCAGCTCGCTTTACAACCCTAAAATTCTGTATTACATACTAATACAGACGATTTAACCGGGGGCCACCCATGCGCGAAACCATAACCATCAGCGTTCCGAAAGAGATCAAGGCGGAGCTCGACAAGGTAGTGCGCGACGAGGGCATCTCACGCAGCGACGTCGTGCGCGAGTCCCTGCGCGATTATCTGTTCATGAGACGCTTCCGCCAACTTCGCGCCAAGCTTCTCGCCAAGGCTGAGGCGCGGGGTATTTTTACGGATGAGGACGTGTTCAAACGGGTTTCATGAGGGTCCTCCTAGACTCTAATGTCCTCATCGCGGCATTCATCGCGCGCGGCACCTGCAATGAGCTTCTGGAGCATTGCGCACGTAATCACATGCTGATTTCGTTCAAACCCCTTCTCCAGGAACTCGAGGAGAAGCTCGCCGGAAAGCTCGGGTTTACACACCAAGAGGCACATGAGGTTGTCTCACTGCTTCGCAGCAAGATGGATTTGGTCGAGCCCGCATCACTGGATGAGCCGATCTGTCGCGACCCGGATGACGATATCGTACTCGCCACGGCCTTGGCCGGCGGTTGCGACTGCATCGTCACCGGCGACAAGGATTTGCTGGTGTTGGAGAAAATCCGGCAGATCCCAATTCTGGCGCCACCCGATTTCTGGTGGCAAGAGAAACTCTGATTGGTGGGAAGGATCAGCCACCCCTCACCCCGACTTCGCCCAGCAACGGGCTTATCCGGATCATCTCGGCAAGGCCGACGCGTGAGGGATCAGACCATGAAGCAGGAATGTGATGTTTCCAAAGGTGAGTGCGGGAAGTTCTTTCGGCCCGTCCTCAAGCTGATCCCCCCGGTACTCCTGGAGCCAGAAGGCACTGGAGCACCTCGCCGAGCACGCCAAGACACGAGGCGTTCCGCTGATCGGACTGGAAAATCAGTTGCTCAACAAGGACATCGAGCTGATTGAGGCGGGACGATAGCCGCTGACGCGACGATGCCAGCGCGGGGCCAGCTCGCAGAATTGCACTCCTGATGGTGGAGCTACTGCCTTCTTGGCAGGCACGACGTTCAAAAATCTGCAACCCTGTCCACCGACTGGCAACCAGCCACATTACGGGTCGGTCTTCAGACGGAACACATTGAACCCCAGCTCTTTGCCGTCAGCCATGGCCGCACTATGGCAAGAGCTCAGTATCCGGCAGCAATTTGGGGAACAAAATACGTTAAGCAATTGAAAGTATTGGAGCCCGCAGAGTGATTTGAACCCCCAACCCTCTGATTACAAATCGCGACCCGATGCATTTTCCTGCGTCGTGCTGCATCCAAACGCATGATTCAAGGACAGACCTTAGGCAGCACCGTGCACCAGAACGCACTGGATTGCGTGCTGACTATGGCAGCATAGCTATGGCACAGAAATCTCCGGTCCAGGTACCGGATTGCGTCGCCTCACTCGCACAGGTCACGAGAAGGCGTCCTAAGGAAGCAGCCCTTTGGATCGAGTCAATTCAGTACCGACGGAGCGCAGACGGCGCACTAATCGTCCTATGCAGCCGCGCGCCAGCCTTGCTTGGTTTCCTCAAACTCGACGGTCTTCGCATGCAGTACGCGGTTGAGCTCGGCCAGGCGGTCGACGAGCTCCCGGATTTCCGAATTGCCTGTAGCGTACTCCTGATAGAGGGCGCGAATCATCCGGTCACCGGGTCCGGTCGCTTTGACGCGCCCGCTTTCCCAGTTACGCACCGTGGTTTCGCCAACTTGCAGGCACTTGGCCAGGGTCGCCTGTGACATATCGAGCTCTTTGCGGAGAAAACGCACTTCCGCTCCGGTGAGGTGCGTCTTGTTGCGGACAAGATGCAGGCCGATGGCGCGGTGCAGGCCTTCGACATCCTGAATGGACACGACGCGACCATACGGGGTTTCCTTCACGTGGAAACCATTGCGAAGATAGATGTTCCGAAGCCCACAGCTCGTGTAGTGAAAGAGTCCGCTTTTCATAGATAGTACGCCGTAATGATGATCACATAGTTGCCATGATCGTCCTGATCCAAGGCTGCCGCCACATGCAGCACATCGCCTGCCGAAAGCGCCTCCACGGCGAGTTCCCAGTTGCCCTTGATTCCGCACGCTGGCCCTTCTTTGATCTGGCCATTGGCAAGGCAACGCAAGACCTGCACCCGGTTGATCCGACGCTTCCGCATCTGCTTTTCAGCGTGCGGCGAAAAGAAGACCCGCGCCGAATCCTTGGCGACTTCGTGCAAGATCTCACGCGCCTTGGCGACACTGAGGTTCAGGTGAACGACGTTGGTTGGTGTCGGCAAGGCCAGAGTGTCCAATTCTGGGTACCGTCAATTATTAACGGTATGATAACCAGTGTCAAGCCGCCCCTTACCAACGACATAGGCCATGCGACCCGCTTGGTCGGCAAACCAGCTGGTTCCAAGGTATTCATCCTGCATCGCTCTTGAGACCAACAACGCGACCTTCTGCTTCTTCCATGTTCCGTCTCACCCATTCGGGTCCACTTTTGACCCCCTAATTCCCACCTAATCGGGGCCACCTCAGGGCCCGTTTTTCTCAGCGAATCGGGGCCACCGCCGGTGTTCGCTATCCTGCCCGCTTTTGCCCAACAACAAGGGGGGGAGCGCGGCATGAGGCAGTTGACCCGGAGGCGTCTGGTGGACCGAAAGATCGTCGAGTACCTCGTAGCCGGCAAGAGCCGGCGCTGGATCAAGAAGCAGCTTGGCGTGGGCGGCGGGCGCTTCGAGAAGGTGCGCGCGGCAGCGCAAGCCCAGGGCTACCTCGATGGCCGTACGTTGCCGCCGTACCCTGAGGCCCTCTTCCCCGATTGCAGCGACCGTCGCGCTGCGACGCGATCCGGGGTTGATGCCATGCTGCGGCTGCATCAGCCCTGGATCTCTGTGCCTGCCAGACGGGTTGGCCTTGCGACCCTGGACGCTTGCGGAAAGTCGCCACATTCCCTCGTGTGCCACAGTTTAACTATGGCAAAAGGGGGTCACGGCAAGATCGAGAATGGAAAACGCATGTAACGTCTTGTTTTTATTGGAGCCCGCAGAGGGATTTGAACCCCCGACCCTCTGATTACAAATCGCCACAAGTTGGCATTTCTTGGCATTGACGGACATTCCTGACAAGCGCATAAGACCGCGCTGTACCACACATTTTTCCTATTTTTCCATCCTCTGCCTGTTCCGCTGCATTCCCCTTTATTGATAAGATTTGCCTACACAGTGCCTACACGGCAGGGGGCAGCGATGGAGAAACGGGGATTTACGGCGGGACGGGTGGCCGGCTTCCGGTGCGACCCCGGCAAGCAGCAAAGCATCTTCTGGGACGGCAAGACGCCCGGCCTAGGGCTGCGGGTGACCGCATCCGGTGCCAAGTCCTACATCTTCGAGACGCGCCTGCACGGCAAGACGCTGCGCCTGACGATTGGCGACGTGCGCACCTGGGCGCTGGGAAAGGCACAAGAGGAAGCCACCCATTACAAGGCGCTCACGGACAAGGGCATTGACCCCCGCCAGCAGATGGCCGAGCAGCGCGCCAAGGTGGAAGCCCATCGGGTTGAGGCCAAGCGCCTGGACCTGACCCTGGGGGAGGTGTGGCCGGTCTATCTGGAAGCCCGCAAGGGAACATGGGGCGAGCACCATTACCGCGACCATGTTGGGCTCGCTGCACGCGGGGGCGAGCGACGCAAACGGGGAAAGAAACGGACCGTTGCCGGGCCGCTGGCGTCCCTGTTACCGCTGCCCTTGGCGTCCCTGACCAGCGTCAATCTGGCGGCCTGGCTGGAACAGGAAAAGGCCACGCGCCCGACGAGCGCAGCCCTGAGCTATCGGCTGCTGCGGGCCTTCATCCGCTGGGCCGAGGGCATGCCGGACTATCGCGGCCTGATTCCGGCGGACGCCTACCGGGCGCGGAAGGTAAAAGAAGCCGTGCCACGGAGTCAGGCCAAGGAAGGCGATTGCCTGCAACGCGAGCATTTGCCGGGATGGTTTGCGCAAGTGTGCAAACTGACTAACCCTGTCATTTCGTCTTACCTGCAAGCCCTGCTGCTGACCGGAGCACGGCGCGAGGAAATGGCCAGGCTCAAGTGGGCGGACGTGGATTTTCAATGGCGTTCACTCACGATCCGCGACAAGGTGGAAGGTGTGCGCACCATTCCCCTGACGCCGTACCTCGCAAGCCTGCTGTTCCGACTTCCGCGCCGCAAAAACAAGGAAGGCAAGGCGCTGCCATGGGTCTTCAGCAGCCCGACCGCTGCCGATGGGAAGCTCACCGAGCCCCGCATTGCCCACAATGCTGTGCTCGAAGCGGCCGGGCTTCCCCATGTGACCCTACATGGACTGCGCCGGTCCTTTGGCACGCTCGCCGAATGGGTAGAGACCCCGAGCGGCATCTCCGCCCAAATCATGGGCCACAAGCCGAGCGCGTTAGCCGAGAAGCATTACCGCCGCCGCCCGCTCGACCTGCTGCGCAAGTGGCACGATAAGATTGAAGCCTGGATGCT
Organism: Pseudomonadota bacterium; assembly: GCA_021785795.1. Next base: position 23,682 of record JAJYEK010000025.1, on the reverse strand, counting down.
GGAACAGGCGGGCATTGTCTTTGACGCAGCCGAACAGGACCAAAGGCTGCGGGTGGTCAAATAGCGGGCACCCGAAGGAAGCTCGCCGAGGTTGTGGATTAATAGCAAAAAGGCGATAATATGGAATCATGGACGGTACGGTTTCACCCGGCGTCTGAGCAGGAGCTGCGGGCGCTGCCGGGCGACATGCAGGCCCGTATCCTTCGCGTTGCCGAGCTACTGGAGATGTTCGGGCCGCAGCGCGTCGGCATGCCCCATGTCCGCCCGCTGGAGGGCAAGCTGTGGGAAATGCGGGCACAGGGGCGAGACGGCATTGCCCGTGCAGTTTATGTCGCCATGCAGGGCCGTATGCTGACCGTGCTGCATGTGTTCGTCAAAAAGACACAGAGGACCCCGCGCGCAGCCATCGAGACCGCGCGCAAACGCCTGGAGGCCATGCGATGAAGTCCCTGAAACAGATGAAGGCCGAGCTGCTGGCTAAGGCCAAGGTCAAGGCCGAGTACGACGCCCTGGCCGATGAGTTTGCCATTGCGCAGGAACTGATTGCCGCTCGCACCCGCGCTGGCCTGTCCCAAGCCGAAGTCGCACGGCGCATGGGCACGACCCAAAGTGTGGTTGCCCGTCTGGAGAGCGGGCGACGTACGCCGTCGCTGCGCACGGTGCAACGCTACGCGCAGGCGGTGGGAGGCCGCGCCGTGGTGCGCATCAAAGTGATCCCGCGCAAAGCGGCGGCGTGAGCTGAAACGGAAAGGCCACCAGAACCGTCTGGCGGCAAGTCGCAATGAGCGCCGAGTACGCCACGGCTAGGCTTCGCGGACCGAAAACCGGGAACCTTTTACCCGGATGCCGTGGCTTCCATCCTGAAAGGACGCATCGGAAAGGGATGCTATGCCGCACTATGTTCGGGACCCGGACACGGGAAAACCCATTGCCGTTACCGAGCTTCTAAAGCGCGATCCATTCAAGGCATTACTTCCTGACATGGAGCGCATCATGCCTGCGCTTATGCGGCGCGACACCTGGACGCGTGGCGAAGCCCTCTTGATTTTGTCCGGTTATCAACCGAACACCAGCACCGCGTTTGTAGCTGGCAACACGGTACCGTTTCAGCCTGCATATTTGGATGGGACTACGTGGGGAGGACTTCAGCAGACTGGTCTTAGCCATCCACGCGAGTTGGACGCGCTGGGCGATTATCTCGTACTCACGGGGTATGCCGCAGGCGGAGCACTGGAAGAACGCAAGACGCCTGCGGAATGGCTGGAATGGGCGGAGAAAAAAGGGTTCGTGCCATATTGGATATCCGAAATGCCGCGTCAAAACGAGCAAGAGCAGGCGGGGCGATTGGCCGCACGCCGCAGTGCTGGACGCTATACGCTGCGCGAAGCCGCTAACGAAATTGCCCATCATGCGCACGGTGACAGGCGCGAGGCGCTCCGCAAGCTGAAAACCGCTTGGAAGAAGAAAAACCTCGCAGTATTCGAGCCTGACAGTACCCTAAGCTGCGAGTCCTCGCGGTTACACCCGGATTATCTGGAGTCCATCTGGAGCGACCTGAACGCCTGGCTTGAAATAAACGAGCCGCGCATTACGTGGCGATTCCCTGCGCCAGACTTCAAGGCCGCGCTATTGGCCGGTGAGTGGAGCAAGGCGAGCGCCGAGGACAAGCGAAAAATGGTGAGTGAGGCGTTGCGGAAGTGCGCTGAAAACCAAACGCAGGCAGCTAAATCTCTGGGAATCACGCGGCAAAATTTGCAGCGCATCGCAAAGACAATCACCGTCCCACGCAGTTGCAATGGTGGTGCAACGGTTGCAGCGCATAGCGATCGAGTGGATTGGAAGCCGCGAAAACGTTAGGTTTTCCGCAAAGCGCTAAATAGCTGGACTGCAACCGAATTGCATACTCTTAAATCCTGTTCCGTCAATAACAACCCCCACGGGTGAATATGATGGAACAGAAAGCAATCCCGAACTTAGACAACTACCCGCCTGGCGCAGTCCTTCCGACCGAGCAAGCGGCGCCCGCCATCAACCGCAAGCCGCAAACCCTGCGAAAGTGGGCGTGCCTTGAAATTGGGCCTATCCGCCCGGTGCGCATCAATGGCCGCTTGGCCTGGCGCGTTGCCGACCTTCGGGCATTGCTGAATGGGGAGGTCCAATCATGATGGCCCTGCGACAGAGAGCAGCCGGAAACCGCCCGTCACGGCCCGGTTCCCGACCTTCCCTACGGGAAGCAATCGATAACAAGTGCCGGTCATGCATTTACGACCCAGCGGCGCCGGGACGGTGGCGGCAACAGGTCGAAGCTTGCACAGTGACCGCGTGCCCCTTGTTCGCAGTTCGACCGAGGGGTCGCTGATGGCGCACCCTTTGCGTTTGGTCGAATCGGAACACGATGGCCTGCTGACCGGCACCGACTGGCCGTTGATTCCAGACGGCGAATACCTGGCGATATGCACGGGCTGGCAGACCGCGCATATCTTTCGCAGCGCGAAGCTCTACCTGCATTTCCGGATCGTGGAGGAACAGCACCAAGGCGCGAAACTATTTGCGCCTTTTCGCGTGTATGCGCTGGTCGGCAAGCCGGGCGTTAACGGCAGGTTCAAGGCAAGCCGCCGCTCACGGCTGGTGTTCATGCTCGCCACCCTAACAGGTCAACGCCTACGGGGCGATCGACTCTCGGTGCGCTGGCTGACGAACTGCATGCTGCGGGTCAAAACACGGACTGTTTTACGGAACTATGAACAATGCGATTTACCGCAGTTCCTACGCTACTCGATTGTTCATGACATCGTCGCCGTTGAAGCGGGAGCGGCAAATGTCAGTGCATAACCAGCACCTCCACCTGTACCACTACCCCCACCTGCCTAGCATGGGGGTAGTGGGGGCCGTTTCATTCAGGGATTTCAGGGAAAAACGCGACGGCGCGCAAACACCGTCATGGCAAAATCCGGGCACTTGGAGAAATGGCACGGCCCGGCATCTCACTGTCACACCAGCTGCCGCCCGGGGTCAGGGTTCGCGCTCTGCCCCGGGCCAAGTCATCACGCAACGTCATTCTGCTCAAGAAATAGGTATACAGCAACGTCTACATTTCGCTATTGATTTCGTATTCTGCGGGAGGTAAGAACGATGCGCGGAGGTTGGCGATACGGGGCTGGCAGGCCCGGCTGGAAGGCCAAAGCGGAACAGTCGCTGCCGCTGGACGTACGCGCCATGCATCACCGTGGCATTCTGCGCCGCAGCTACTCTGGGACATGGAGTTGGACGTGGAACAACGGCGAGTCGGCGGGAAGCATCGGATACGAGTTTGACAATGACAGCCTTTTGCTTCGGTACGCGATTGACGGCCAAAGCCGGGTGCAACATGTTCGCGTGGTTCGCACCCGCTGCCATTACGGAGGGTCACGGCCTTGGTTTTGTTGCCCTGTATGCAATCGGCGCGTTGCAGTGCTTTATCATCGTGGCGGGCGCTTTGCGTGTCGGCGGTGCCAGCGGGTTGCGTACCTGTCGCAATCGGAGGATGTAACTGCTCGCGCATGGCGTCGACAGCGCAAAGCAGAAAGCCGACTGATTGACGGCTACGGGCGCCCAAAGGGGATGCACACGGCGACCTATAAACGACTGATGGAAGTCATCGTGGAATGCGAAACCGTGAAGGACGAGCGGTTTTGGGCGTTTGCGCAACGCATGGGGTTGTAGACATAGCCTTCTTGAAAGACGGACCGCCACGGTTTATCGGGGTGTAAAGCTTTATTGTAAAAGCTTGCCGCTACCGACTACGCCTAAGCTGCGCACATTTTGTGTTGGATAAAGTTCATTCTCGCTTTAGAGAGGGAGGGTATCATGAGCGTCTGGAATCAATGGACCTTAAAAGCCGCAATTATAATGATGATGTTGGGCGTATGTACTGAGGCGCAAGCAGGTTGTCATGCCAGTGACTTCAACGTCAACAAGATGCTGGCTGCAATAAATGCCGTGAACGCTGCCACGTTGAATTTAAGAGCACTCCAAGGGCGCCCGGGAATTAGTAACGATGAAAGCGACTTGCTCGGAATTTCAGGGCAGACGACAGATAGGTCTGCAGTTGGAGTCACTTTGTTCTTGGGCTACATCGAGATTTACGGACGTCTTATCAATGAACAAGATCGACTCGCAACGGATGATGTAATAGCCAACATTGCAAGCGTTGAGGCGTCGTCCTTGAAAAAGAACGCCGATTTCCTCACGCTTATTGCGAGCGGCATGCCTCACTTCAGCGGGGAAATCAGAAATGCGCGCGATGGCGTCAGAAAATTGCAGGCGCTATTCGTATGCGTTCACGACGGCGCGCCTCACTAGAGCAAACGGACATCACAGCACTTCGCTTTTCCCGCATGCATTTCCCATGAGCGAAACCGCGTCAATCCGTCGGCGGACGCCAGAACGAGCCGCCAAGGACGTAGGCGAGTGACCATGCGAACACCCCGAACGTGCTATACGCTGCCACGCCGAGATATGCAGCGCGCGTCAAGCCATATACAGCAAAGAGAAAGAGGAACGCCCCGAACCACCATACGACCCGGCCTAGCCGTTTCAGCATTCTTTCCCCCAACGCTAGCGAGATGGCGTGCGGGCACGAAACCCATTGAGGCAGTGCCTGCTTGGCTGAATGGTATGGCGCCCTATGGGGTCTGTCAGCCGAACGGTCAGGGTCGTTGTTGGCAAGACGAATTACGGGCACCGATACCCTGCGATCCTAGTTGATAGTTGTAATGCCTTTGTCAGGTCGTAGGTCAACAGGACCAAGGTGCGTCACGCATTTAAACTGGATTGTGGCACCGCCAAGACCGATGACTGGCTGGCGAAGATCTTCCGTCACAATCTGGAAATGAAGGTCCTTTTTCGCGCAGAACTTATTTCCTTCAACCATGAGCGATTGCGCGAGCGTACCAACGTCACCGAAGGCGCCAGCGGTATTTGTCTTCGACAAATAGTACGTGTTGGCACCAATCTCGACCGGCTTGCTGGTGGTTGCACAACCAGCTAACAGAGCCGAACCCAATAGGGCAAGAATCACGCGACGTGTCGTCACTACCCCCTCCCCGACTTTCGCTACTTGGCCGATGTGCACCGAAAGTGCAACGTAGCTGACCCCTCACGGACAAATGGCACGGCAGCAAGTGCCTGAACGTGAACTGTCTCCAAGGTTTCATGACGTTTCGCGCAGTACGCGTTGGCGGTGCGGTAGATATCGGCCTCAACACCGGCAGGTGTTCCGAATACGCCTGCAGCGCTTTCCTTCGATATCATGTATTCACCGCCGCCTACCGGAACGACTCCCGTGCTCGCGCATCCCGCCAACACGGCCAAGCCCACCAAGACAGGAATTGCACGACGTGCGGCCATACCTCTCCCGGATTCCCTAATTTTTCCTACACAGTGCCTACATGGACCATAGAAACGAGGAAGCCTAGCGACACTCTGTAGCTTAACTATTTGTTTTTATTGGAGCCCGCAGAGGGATTTGAACCCCCGACCCTCTGATTACAAATCAGATGCTCTACCGGCTGAGCTATGCGGGCGCTGTCTGGAAAAGCGGCGAACCAAAACAATCATAAGGTTAATCCTGGGGCACGACAACCCGCTATTGGTGGCGGTCTGCACAACCCGGCCGGGTGCTCCGGGCGCAAAGACCCCGTCAGCGTGGTTCAGGGCGACGATGCGGAACGGACCGGCGCCTCTCGATCCGCAACCGGCACTTGCCGCACAGGAGCCGATCGGGGCGCCACCAGCGAAGCTGGCCTCGCGGAAGAGCTTGGCGCCCCGGCGCAGGGCACATCCTGCACGGCTGCGCCAGCGACCCCCCAGTCCTGACCGAGCAGCTGCGTGCGTTCACCCGGGCGTGCCAGCTCGACATCCAGCCAATAACGCGTACGCAGGCGGTAACGGATCTGCTGCCGTGCATGCACCCCTTTCCTGGCAAGTTCGGCAATGCGGGTGCTGGCGTTGGCTGGCATGTCGTACAGGCCGAGCGATATCGCATTCTCCAGGCCCCGCTGCCGTATGATGATATGCTGTCTGACTCCCTTGCGATCGAGCTCTTTCAGCATGCGTTCGGCCGCAGCCCGCGACGCCAGCGGCGGGAGGTACACCCAGTAGCTCGCCGGCACCTGGTCGTCCTGGGCGCGGACAGCATAGTCGATGCGGGCACCCTTGAGCCAGGCACCCCCACGCTGTGCCGCTGCAGCCGCACTGAAGGGTCCGATCGTGACACAGCGGCGCACAGGCGCAGGTACCGCTACCGTGCTGGACGCAGCATGTGTTGGACCCGAAGCCTTCCCCAAGGAGGGCGCCGATGGAGGCGATGGCGGCGTTTCTGCCGGCGCTGCTGGCGCGGGAACGGCGGCCTTTATCGGGGGCAACGAAAGCAGAACCATCCTTTCGGGATGGACCTGGGGCAACGGCCGGGCCGGTGGTGGTGCTGCAGGCTTCCGGTACCAGCTTGCCCACATCGCAACACCTACGTTCACCAGCACCAGTGCCGCGAACAGCCACTGCAGCAATGTCCTCACGCGGATGCCTCCGCAACCAGGGCCAGACCCTTGAGCACCAGATCCCGCTCCTGGACGAGGGGCGTCAGGTGGCCCGCGAGGCGGGCTACCACTGGGTCAGCTGCCCCACCGCCCAGCACCACGCGCATATCCGGGCCGAGGACCTGCCGGAACTCCTCGGCGATTCGCGTCACAGCCCCGGCCAGGCCGTAGACCGTGCCAGCGGCCACGGCATCTGCGGTATTACGTGCCAGACAGCTGTCGTCTCGCCCGTCTACGCAACGGATTCCGGCGGTGCCCGAACACAGGCAGTCGCGCATCAGCGTGATCCCCGGGAGGATCACGCCACCCAGGTAAGTCCCGTCAGCCCCCAGCGCGTCGAGCGTGACTGCAGTCCCGCAATCGACTACACAGGCCGGACCGCTGAACAGTTTCCGGGCCGCGATCAGCGCTGCCCAGCGGTCGGCACCGAGACTGGAGGGCTCGTCATAGGTGTTGATGACCCCGAGCTGGCTGCGGCTTGGTTCCAGAAAATCGACCGCCAGCGCCCAGCGATCCCGGACCCACGACGCGAGCACCTGCGCACGCTCCGCACCCCCCACGCTGGCCGCCACGACACGCCGCGGCCGTCCGAGATCCGACCATGCTCGGTCCAGGTCCGACGCCATCCGCGCGCCATAGGCGAAGGTGCCCGAGCGCCATGCTGCCCCCTGCGCCAACGCCCATTTGAGCCGGCTGTTGCCCAAATCCACGAGCAAATTCATGTCCGTCGCACCCCGGTATCGGCCGGCGCCGCGGTGGCCGCTGGGGTAACTGCCGCGTGACGCAGGCTAATCTCGCCGGAATGAAATGCGCTCAGGTTTCCCGCGTCGTCACGCACGAGCAAAGCGCCGTTCTGGTCAACACCCTGGACCACGCCCTCACTGGCGGACCCGGCGCCCGTGAGCCGCACGCGCCGGCCCTGAAATCGGTGGTACGTGATCCATTCCTCCCGGAACGGACCCAGTCCGTCGCGCTCAAAACTGTGCAGCATCTGCACCAGGTGCCGAATCAGCAGCGCCGCGAGCCGGTTGCGGTCCAGGGTGCCGCCGAGAATCGTGGCAAGGTCGATCCAGGGCTGATCGATGCCGCGACCGTCGCGCTCGGCGATACACACGTTGATTCCGATTCCAGCAACAACCAGGCACGGACCGGACGCTTCCCCGCGCAGGTCCACGAGGAGTCCGCCGAGCTTACGCTCGCTCCACAGCAAGTCATTGGGCCACTTAAGCCCGATGTCCTCGATACCGAACGCCCGCAAAGCGCGGGCGGTTGCCACGCCAGCGGCGAGGCTCAGGCCGGCAACGGCCGAAAGGCCTTCCTCGAAACACCAAGCCAGCGACAGCATCAGATTCGCATAGGGGGTGGCAACCCAGTTACGACCCCGGCGGCCGCGGCCGCCGCTCTGGGACTCAGCAATACACACCAGCCCGCGGGCAGTGGTGCCCGGCATGCGCAGCAGCTCCAGGCTCGTGGAGTCGACTTCTTCCAATACCTGCAGCCCGCTGATCAACTCCGCGTCAGCGCCCAGGAGGGCCAGCATGCGATTGCGGTCGAGCGGTTCGAACGCGGTCTCTAACCGATAGCCGCGCCCGGATACCCGGTGAATCTCCGTACCCGATTCCACCAGCGCGCCAACCGCCTTGGATACCGCGGCCCGCGTCACGCCGAGCGCGCGTCCGATTTCCGGTCCGGAATGAAACGCGCCGTCCGACAGGATCCGCATTACGGTGCTGCGCAGAGACATGGTTGAAGTTCGCAGGCTGCGTCCGGCCTAACCGCTGCCGATCGCTTGCGCCGCTTGCCCCGCCGCGGGCGCCACCCCCTGCAGCCATGCAGTCCGACGCGCGCAGGCATCCGCGGTCGCATCCGCACGCAGCACCAGCACGCAGGTATCCGCCGGCGCCTCCTTGAGCGTCACATCGAATTCCATCAGCTCGTCGCGGCGAAAGGCATGGATATGCAGGCAGCTGCCGGATGTCCTGGCATTGAGCATTTTTTCGAGGCGGGCAGAATCGACTCGCAGACCATCGGCGGCCATAATCACATCTCCGGCCGAGAGTCCCGCCTCCTGGGCGGCGCCGCCGTCGAACACATGGATCAGGCGCGCGTCGGAACCCGGCGCGAGCCGTGCACCCAGCACCGCGCGCAGCCCCTTACGGCCGTCAGCATTGCGTGCCGGCTTGCCGCCCCGGTCGTTTTCTGACTCCGCCGGCCGCACCACGAAATCAATGCCGACATCACCGAGCAGATCCGCAAGCGGCGGATCGTCCGTGCCATGGACCACGCTGTGGAAAAACCGGTCCAGGTCGGTACCGGCCACCTCCGCCGCCGCGCGCTCCACGCCGTCTTCCGGCACGCCAACGCCGGGCTGCCCATACCGCCGCCACAGCAGGCGCATGACGTCGTCCAGCGAACGCACACCACCGGTGACGCGCCGCAATGTCAGATCGAGCGCCAGCGCCACCAGCGCTCCCTTGGTATAGTAGCTGACGATGCTGTTGGGGGCGTTCTCATCCTGGCGGTAGAACTTGGTCCAGGCATCGAAACTCGAGTCCGCCAGGCTCTGCTTGAACCGTCCACTGCCGCGCCACACGCGCGTAGCCGTCTCGCCCAGCAGTTCCAGGTAGGCAGGAGCCGTGATCAGCCCGCTGCGCACGAGGGCCAGGTCATCGTAATAGGAAGTAATGCCCTCGAACGCCCACAGCAGACGCGTGTGCACTTCGCGGCTGAGATCGGCGCCCGAAAACACCTGCGGTCTGATGCGCTTGACGTTCCAGGCGTGGAAATATTCATGGCTGGCAAGACCGAGAAAGCTGCGGTAATCGTCGCCCACACCTGCATCGCCGGCCTGCGCCAGGGTGTCGCGCTGACACAGGAGGCTCGCGGACGCGCGGTGCTCCAGGCCGCCGTATCCCTCGCCGACCGCGGTGATGAGAAACACATACCGATTCATCGGCGCGGGCATTCCGAAGAACAGTATGTGCTGCTCGCAGATGCGCTTGAGGTCACGACACAGCCGATCGAGATCAGCGCGATGACGGCCGCTGATCGCTACCTCGTGGAGCACACCGCAGGCTTCAAACGCGGCCAGACTGAAATCGCCAATCTCCACCGGATGGTCAATGAGCTCGCCGTAGTCATCCGCACAGTAAGTGCCGAACCCGCCGGGCTCGGCTCCGGTACGCCGCATGGCGGTGGCAACACGCCAGTCTGTCCGCGCATCCGGCGGATCAATGTCAACGACGCAGGGATTCCGTTCGCGTCCGTACACCTGCAGGAACACACTGGTGCCGTTGAAAAAGGCGTGGGTAGTATCGAGATGCGCGCCGCGCACCGACAGGTCCCAGGCGTAGACCTCGTAGATCAAGGTGAGCGGTCCGGTGCACGGCGCGCAGGCCCAGGAATCCTTGCCGGCCCTGCGCACACCGACCTCCGCGCCCTGCGACTGTGCCCGCAGGCGCACGATATGGCGGGCAAAATCACGGATCATGTAGCTGCCGGGTATCCACGCCGGCAACCCCACGCGCTGGCCGGCCGGATCAGGATCCGCCACCGTGCACTGCACTTCGAACAGATGCGCGCCCGGATTGCGGGGACAGATTCGATAGCGGATTGCAGCCTCGGTCATGGCTGCATTGTACGCGGCCCGTGCGCGCCCGCGCCAGCCGCCACCTCCAGACTCGGCCGCAGGCCTCTAGGCGTTAGCGGTTCCGAGCGCCGCCACGCGGCGCGCCGCGTGGTCGATATCCACGTCGGTACCGAGCTGCCGCTTGATCTGGCTCGAGGAAATAATCCCGCGGATCGTCTCGCCCTTTGTCTTCGGATCCACATCGACCACCAGGGCATGCCTGCGGCTTGCACGCCGGAGCGTGGCCACGATATGCCCGACCTTCGACTTGAGCACATCCTCCATAAGCAGCACCTCGAGCCGCTCGCGCGGGGTCATGATGTGCTGCACCAGAATATCGTCATACGTCCCGCCTCCCTGCTCCAAGAACCTTACCGGCTTCTCGCCCATCACCTCCGTGGAAGTGATCAGACCGAGCACACGATGCCCGGGATCCGTCACCAGCAGCAGGTGGACGTCCTCGCACCCCATCTTCTTGAGAACGCTGCGCAGCGGCGCACCCGGCTCTATCGTCACGGCCGGCACCCTGCGCAAGTCCGTCATGACGAATAGCGCCGGGCTGTCCAGAGTCACGGAATCGGGCAGCTCCTGGCGCGGACGGTGATAGGTCGCATCGGTGTTCAACGAATACTGCGGCAGCGGCGAATAGAATGTTTCCATAAAGCCCCCGTCAATAGGACGATGAAACCACCATAGCGAAAGCCGTTATTACTTGCAAATTTGCGACGAGAATTAGTTGACCAAACGCAAAAACCCGTCCTGGCGGCAGGCCGGGAGGCTTAGCTACGCCAGCCTCAGGACTCCTCGACCCCACCCTGCAGGCGCGCCGGCAACATCCAGACGTAGAGCATGGGGCCGAGATACAGCGACAGAAAAATGGCCACTGAGAGGCCGCCCATCACCGCAGTGGCGAGCGGTTTGAGGAGATCCGTGCCGTGCCCGATCCCTACCGCCAGCGGCAGGAATCCGAGCACATCCGCGAGCATGGTCATCATGATCGGACGCAGCCGCCGCCGCGCCGAGAGTTCGACATGGATACGACCGGGAACAGCGCGGCGCTGCCGCGCCGTGCCGAAGATCAGGATGCCGTTGTTGACGACAATCGCAAACACAAGCAGCAGGCCGAGAAACGAGGTGCTGTCGAGCGGGATGCCGCGCAGCAACAGCGCTGCCAAGGCGCCTACCGCGCTCAGGGCGGTCGCAACCAGAACCGCCAGCGCCGGCCGTTGCCCCCGGAGCTGGAACCCGACCAGTATCACGAGTACCCCAAGCGCTGCCGCGAGGGTGACGCCCATCTGCGCAAAGCTGCGGGTCTGTTCCCGGTAGTAGCCACCGATCGTGCTGCTGATGCCCGTCGGGAGATGGACCGCCGCCATGATCGCACGCGCCGCAGCGGCCGCCTGATTCAGGCCAACCCCGCGACGCGGCCGCAACTGGATGTCGGCATAGGGGACCAGGTTCTGGTGCGCGACAAATGGCACCGACGGAACCAGTTCGGCGCGCGCCACCGTCGACAGCGGCCGCCATGAGGGAGGATCCGGGGTATTGACCCAGAGATCCGGCAGCAGATGGTCAAAGGTACCGCGCCTGGGCCGTGCTTGCCGCACGGATATCGGCAGAATCTCACTGCCGCGCAGCAGGAAGCCGGCAGTCTCGCCCCAGAATGCCTGACGCACTTGGCGGGCGAGCATCACAGGCGTCAGGCCGGCCTCGACGCCGCGCCGTCGCAGGGTGAGCCTCAGTTCCGAGCCAGCCGAGGGCGTCCCGTAGGACACATTGGCAAAGGTGCGGCTGCGCTTGAGCGCGGCGGTCGCCCGCTGTGCCCAACGTGACAACTGCCCGGGACGGGGCCCGAACAGATCCACGTCGAGCGGAGAGTGCGCCCCGGAGAGGTTGCCGAGCTGGGTAACCTCGATCTGATGCATCTTGAGCATCAACAGCCCCGGATACGCGGAGCGAAACTGCTGCATCAGCTGGTGAATGACCTGCTCGGTGGAGACCGTGCGCCGCCGATGCAAAACGATGACGACATCGCCCTTGTTCGGGGTAGCGCGCGGATTGCCTAGACTCTGACCGACGACCAGCGATGCCGCGCGTACAACCGGGTCGCGCCGGGCAATCGCCATGAGCCCACGGCCTACCGCCAGCGTATCCGAAACCGAGCGCCCGACCGGCGTGCGGAAGGGCACCGCGATGAGGCCCTCATCCCACGCCGGCAGGAAGGCCGTGGGCAGATACCAGAACGCCGCACCGGCCAGTATTGCAAGTATGATCATCACCGGCAGCACCCGGGCCGGCCTGCGCAGCACACGGCGCAAGCTGCGCGCATACCCAATCCGCGCTCGGCGCGCCCAGCGCCAGGACCTGGCGTGCGAAGGCTCGCGCTGCGCGAGCGCCGCTGCCAATACCGGCGTGATTGTCAGCGCCACGGCCTGCGAGATCACCAGCGCACTGACAAGCGCGATCGCCATCTGCCGGAACAGGATGCCGATGGTCCCGCTGAGAAACACGAGCGGCAGAAATACCAAAGCAGAAGTTGCAGTAGCCACGGTCATCATCGGCAACACCGCTCCGGCTGCTGCCAGGGCCGCCGTCCGGCGGGCCCGCGCGTCCCCGGCACCGCTTCCGTGAAATGCCTGCTCGATGACGACGATGGCATGGTCCACGAGCACTCCAATAGCCGCCGTCAGCCCGCCGAGCGTCATAATATTGATGCCGAGACCGAGCAGATGCATGACCACCAGGGTGGCGGCCAGCGCCAGCGGCACGATTACCACAGTGGCCACCGCTGTATCGAAGCGTCGCAGAAACAGCAGCAGCACGACCCAGGTAATGACGGTCCCAAGCAGCAGCGCGTTCCACACATCGCCCAGGCTCTGCCGGATCAGCTGCGAAAAATCGTAGTCCTTCACCAGGCGCACATCATGCGGCAATGCCTGGCGCAAGCGGACGACGGCATTGCCCACCTGCTGCGCCACGCTGTCGACATCGGCGCCAGCCTGGGCGGCGATGTCGATGAGCACGGCATGGGGCCATCCGGCCACCGCGGCGCCACGCACGCGCGGAGGAGGCGCTTCGCTCACGTTTCCGAGTTCGTCCAGGGGGATCACCCCACCGCGCACCGGTACTGGCAACCGTCTAAGGCCCGCAAGCGTGTCCGGCCGGCCGTGGGCAGTCAAGAGAAACTGCTGGTGGAATGCACTCAGCATGCCAGCGAAATAGGGTCCTTGGTGTTCCTGGAGAAGACGCACGACATCGGCGCTGCTGAGCCCGTGGATCGCAAGCCGCCTCGGGCTCAGCGTAACGGCCACCTGGGTCCAGCCCCGGCCGATACCCTGGATGGTGTAGACACCCGGCACGTCGAGCAGCTTCGGTTTCACCGCGAACGCGTACAAGGGCCTCATCTGGCTGCTGGTCTGGCGGCTGGATACCAGGGCGTATTCAGCAAAAGGATAGATGTTGGGCATCATCAGGCGGGTCGTGACATGGGCGCCGGCCGGGAGGGCCACCTGGGCGAGTCGCGCCTGGAGCGTAAGGAATGCACGGTTGGGCCGGGCGGCGGAGTCGAAAAAAATGTGAATCTTGGTCAAGCCGGGGCTGGTGTTGGAACGCACGATCGTGACATCGGGCACGCCCTTGGCGGCCTCTTCCAGGGGCTGGGTCACGCGCACCAGCATGATCTTGACCGGCAGGTAGCCGTCGCTCACCAGCACCGACACGCGCGGGAACTGGACATTCGGAAACACGCTGCGGGGCAGCGCCAGGAACGCGACGTAGCCGGCGGCAAGCACGAACAGCGCGACCACCGCAAGCGTGACGCGGTTTGTCCAGAGCGACTCGAGATAGCGTCTCACTGCGCGGACCGGGCTCCCGGCTGCTCGGCCACCGCGGTTCCGGCGCGCACCGTTCCGGCACCGGCCACAATGACGGCGTCGCCGACGGAAAGCGCTCCTTTGATCCATGCCCAGCGCCGCGTCGCATGCAGAATGGTCACGCTGACCGGTCGGGCATGGCCGTGCACAACCCGGAAGACAGTTGCCTTGCCGGCGTTCATGACCACGGCGCGCGCCGGGACCGTCATGCCCGGCCGGCCGCCTGCGCGGGCAGTCAGGCGCGCAAATTCACCAGCCAGCAGCGTGCAGGCGCAGCGCACATATACCGTCACCAGTCCGCCGCGCCCGGCGCGCTGGGCGACGCCGTAGATCCGTCCGGGCCAGTGGTCGCCGCGCGCCGCGATCCGCACCGGCATGCCAGGCTTGAGCTGCACGGCCATGTCCGGCGCCAGACGTGCGGTCAGATACAGTCCGCCCGTACCCGAGAGCTGTGCGATCGCCGTGCCGGGTTCGACCCAGGCGCCTGCGGGAACCTGGTACCGGATGGTGCCGGCAAACGGCGCCCGGACCACCCCGCGGGCAAGGCGCGCCTCCAGGCCCTGCAGCGCGGCGCGGGCGTGCTCCGTGCGCGCACCGGCGGCATCAAGCTGCGCCGCGGTTACAAGACCGTCACGGGCGAGCACCTCGGTCTGCCTGTAGGCCCGCCGGGCGGAACGCAGGTCGGCCGTGGCCGCCTCGACTTCGGCGGCGAGCCGTAACGGCAGGACACGGGCGATGATCGTGCCGCGGCGGACAGCGGTTCCGGGAAACACCGGCAGAGGCGCCATGACGCCCGAGAATGGAGCTTCGATCATGAGGTGGTCGGCGCTGCGGGCTTCCGCCAGAGCCGTGACCTCCGGACGATAAGGCCGCAGGACCACGGGGCCGGTCGTGACCGGAAGCGGCCCGGCCATGGCGACCGATGCCGCCAACATGCCTGTCATCAGCAAATGCCGGTATGCCATCAGCTACTCCCGCCAGCGGGTGCCGCTCGCGACCACGAGCCCGATATAGCTCTCGGCGCGTAGCATCCGCAGGTTGTTGAACTGCTCTTGCGCCCGCGCACTGGTCAGCGTCATCTGCAGAGCCTGGAGCGCGTCGAGCGCGCCGCGGACACGGGCACGGCGCGCTGCATCCCGCAGCTGCTCGAAGCTGCGCTCCTGCGGCCGCAGGCGCACAATTTCAGCTGTCACGCTCGTGAACAGCGCACGCAGACGGTAAATGTCTGACCGGTCGTGGGCGAGCCGCGCCATGTAGGCGTGGTACAGGACCGCTCGGTTGGCGCGGGCCACCGCGATGGCACCGCGGTTGCCGTTGAGCGGCAGAGTCAAGCTGACCTGCCATCCGGCCGAGGTCACACCCGAAGTGTTGCGCGCCGCCGCCAAGCCGATGCCGATCTGCGGAAACTGGTCGAGGACGGCAAGTTCGAGCCGGCTCTCGGAGGCGGCGTAGGTTGCGCGCAACGCCACCAGATCGAGGCGGTCATGAATCGCCGTCCGAAACAGCATCCCGGGGGGCGGCATGGTCCGCGGCACCGGCTGCGGCGGCGCGATATGCAGGCGATCGTCCGGACCCAGTCCCAGCAACTCATTGAGCTCGACGCGGATACGCTGCGCCTGCCGGTCATAGGCTGCCGCCGTGGTCTGGGCAGACAGCGCCAGGGCCTGCGCCGCCGTGGTAGCCGCGGCCGGCAGGGCCCCCGCGCGCGCGGCTTCCAGGATCTGCTGCGCATTGCGTCGACCGGCCCGGGCGGCGAGATCCGCAGTCGCGCGGCTTCGTTCAAGCCAGTACAGACGCGTCGCCAGCAGCCGCGCCTGGTTCGCAACGCCCCATTCCTGCCAAGCGACCTGAAAATCGGTCGCGCGCGCTGATTCCCGCGCCCCGCGCAGCAGAGCCCTCCGGACAAACAGCTGCGAGAGGTCCCATAGGAATCCGCCGCTGTAGGCCGTCGTTCTACCAGCGGACCGGGATCCATAGGGGGTAAGCCCCTCAGCGGTCACGATCGGATTCGGCAGCAATCCCGCCGCAAAAACCTGGGCTGCGGCCACACGCTCACGGGCACGCAGCGTGACCAGGTCAGGATTGGCCAGCACCGCGATCACCCCAAGTTCCCGGGCCGACAGCGGTCGCCGGAAATCGAGATGGATCGGCGCCAGCGGTGCCATCCGCAGGCGCGCGGCTTCCCGCACTAGCGCGGCATGGGCCGGATCACGCAGCGCCGCAGTGGTCGCAGTGCCGGACAAGGGCCGGGGACGATACTGCGCGCAGCCGGTCAGTGCGACGGCCACCAGTGACGCGACGGCCGCGCCCCGGGCCCGACGGGTCCAGCGGGGAATCCGCGACATGGGACCGATAGCGCGCCGGTCTTCAGCACGTACTGACGGTCCGGACTTCCTAGGCATGCCTCGATATCCCCATACCGCTCATGGCGAACCCGCCGCTCGTCCCATATCCAGAGCCGGGGGCTTACCGATGCGGTCGGTCATGCGGCGCCGATGCCGGCACGGCCACATTGGCCGGTTGATTGGCTACAGTATAAGCAATGCTGGCTGACTAGAGCCTGACGCGAAGATGACAATACTGTCATCTTCGCCCGGGACCCGGGCCGCGAATCGGGACATCAGGCCGGCAGCGGATTGGCCTGAGGAAACTCCAAGGCAACCGCGGTGCCGGTTCCGACTGCGCTCTCGATGCGGATTTCCCCGCCATGCAGGTCCATGATCGACTTCACGATGGCAAGGCCGAGGCCGGCCCCGTCCGGATGATTTGAGCGGGCCGGATCGGCCCGGTAGAAGCGCTGGAAAAGGTAGGGAAGATGCCGCCCCTCGATGCCGCAGCCGGAATCACGCACACTGACTGCAACCCGGTTGCTGCGGACCACGAGGTCAACCTCGATGCGGCCGCCGCGCGGCGTGTACTGCAGCGCATTCGACAGCAAATTGCTCACCGCCCGCCGGAACAGGGTCGGGTCGGCATCGAGCGCGGCGTGCCCGCGGCAGATCATCTCGACACCCTGCTCCTGCGCCACCGCATCATGGTATTCGATCACGGCATCGAGCTCCCTGCGCGCATCGAAACGGCTGAGCCTGAGGCGAAGTTCGGCATTGTCCGCGCGCGCCAGAAACAGCAGGCTATCGATGGTGCGCGCCAGCCGCGCGTATTCTTCGAGGCTCGATTCCAGCACCTGCCGGTACTCGTCGGCGGTACGGGCCTTGTTCAAGGCGACCTCCGCCTCGCCCATGAGGTTATTGACGGGGGTACGCAGCTCGTGCGCCAGGTCGGCGGAAAACTGCGCCAGACGGGTAAATGAATCTCCGAGCCGGTCGAGCATGTCATTAAACGCACGCGCAAGCGCCCGCAGCTCCCGCGGCCAGCGCGCCGGCTCCATACGCGCATGCAGCCGGCTGGCCGTGATGCGCTCGACGGCACCCGTAATCCGCTGGAGCGGACGCAGGCCGCGACGCGCGACCGCGTAGCCGGCAGCAGCCGAGAGCAGAATGCCGCAGACCAGCACCAGCAGCAACTTCTCGCGGTAACTCGCGATGAATGCCTCCTCGCGCGATACGTCGAGGGCCGCCTGCAGGTCCACCGAGCGCGGGCCGCGCCCGACCAGCGCACGTGCCGCCATGAGCAGATAGACCCGACCGTGACCGGCCCGCAGATACCGGTGCGCCGGCGGCGAGCGCAAAAGCGCGGGCGGCGGCGGAAACGCATCCACCGGGAGAAAGGCCTGCATATGTGCAGTCTGCATGATCACCCGGCCACCGGGACTGAGGACACGCTTGTAGAACTGCCCGTACCGGCCGGTGGCCTGTTCCCACTGCACTTCCTGGGAAAGGGTGATCCGGTTCCCGCGCGGTTCCTTGAGTATGAGACGCAGGACGGTGATCTCGTCGGCAAGCGAGTCATGATCCTCCTTTTCCAGGTTGGTCTTGAGCGACCAAAACAGAAACAGCATCGCCAGCACCAGCATGACGAAAATCAGGGCGGTATAGAGCGCAGTCAGCCGCCCGGCGATCGACCAGGAACGGGGAGAGAACAGCCCCCTGATCATGGCTGCATCGTCCCGGGGGGCCGATGGCACACGCGCGACGGGCGCTTGTGGCGTCTAGCCACGGACTTCCAAGACATAGCCAATGCCGCGTACGGTATGGATGAGCTTGGGTTCAAACGGATCATCCACCTTGCGCCGCAGACGCCGGATGGCAACGTCGACCACATTCGTATCGCTGTCGAAATTCATGTCCCAGACCTGCTCGGCGATCACGGTACGCGACAGCACATCGCCGGCACGCCGCGCTAACAGCGACAACAGCGCAAATTCCTTAGGCGTGAGGTCCAGCCGCCGTCCGGTACGCAGGGCTCGATGGCGCCGCAGGTCGATTTCGAGGTCTGCGACGTGGACGACTTCGACCTGCGGTGCCGGCCCGCGCCGCAGCAAGGAGCGGATACGTGCCAGCAGTTCGGAAAAGGCAAAAGGCTTGACGAGGTAATCGTCCGCACCGAGCTCCAGCCCCTTTACCCGATCCTCCACGGCATCGCGCGCGGTCAGCACGAGCACTGGGGTCTGGCATCCGCCGCCGCGCATCGCTCCGATCACTGACCAGCCGTCGCGGCGCGGGAGCATGAGGTCCAGAATCACCAGATCGTATCCGCTGCCGGCGGCCAGCCGCAGCCCCTCATCGCCGTCCTCGGCGAGGTCCACGATGAAACCGTGCTCGCTCAACCCCTTGCGCAGGTAGGCGGCGGTCTTGGCCTGATCCTCGATGACGAGAATGCGCACGTCACCGCCCCCAGCCGCCTGCGCGGGCCGGTCTTAGGCCACCCACGGATCGCACCGCGGCCCGGTCCACGGCCATGCCGGTCACCGGTATTGATCCCCGGGAAAGCCGCCGCTGGCAACGGGCGCCAGCAGCGTCTTGGCATTGGCGCCCGCCTCCTCACGCACCAGGCGTGGCACCAGATAACCGGGAAGCCGCGTTGCAAGCTGCGCCATCAAAACCCTGGCGCGGGCTTCGTCCACCTCAAAATGGGCAGCTCCCTGCACCCGGTCGAGCATGTGCAAATAGTAAGGCAGCACCCCCGCCTCAAACAGTGCCTCGCTCAGGCCGGCAAGGGTCGCGACATCGTCATTCACGCCGCGCAGCAGGACCGACTGGTTGAGCAATGTTGCACCGCAATCCCGGATGCGCCCGAGGGCCTGACGCACCGCGGCGTCAATTTCATGCGGGTGGTTGGCGTGCACGACCACAACTGCCTTCAGTCGTGTGCCTGCGAGCCAACCCATGAGCCCCTCGTCCACGCGTTCCGGCAGAACCACCGGGAGCCGGGTATGAATGCGCAGGCACCGAATTTGTGGCAATGCCTCCAGTGCCTGCGTGAGCTCGCTGAGGCGCTTGTCCGGGAGCATCAGCGGATCGCCGCCGCTCAGAATCACCTCGGACACCGCCGGGTCAGCGGCAATGTGCGCGAGCGCATCAGCCCACCGGGCGGATGCCGCGGTCGCCTGCCCGTAGGGGTAATGTCGGCGGAAACAGTAGCGGCAATGGACGGCGCAGGCGCCGGTGGTCGTCAGCAGCACACGTCCGCGATACTTGTGAAGCACTCCCGGAGCAACCATCGCCGCAAGGTCGCCGACTGGATCCGGCACATAGCCCGGCGCCTCCCGGCACTCGACAGCGAGCGGAAGAACCTGCCGCAGCAGGGGGTCATCCACATCCCCCCTTTTCATGCGCGCCACGAAGCCGCGCGGCACACGCAGCGGGAAGTCGCGCGCCGCAGCCCGTGCGGCCGGCAACAGCTGCAGCCCGAGGCCTACCGCTTCCAGCAACTCGGCGGGATCGGTAATCGCCTCGGCCAGGGCAGCCTGCCAAGCAGACGGCTGCCGTAAACGGAGAGTTCCGGGTATCATATCGCGCAATTTCCTACCATTTCCGCTCTGCGGGTATCCAAATGACTACATATAGCACTAACGAGTTCAAACCGGGACTTAAGGTCATGCTCGACGGCGATCCCTGTTCCATCATTGAAAATGAGTTCGTCAAGCCAGGCAAGGGACAGGCATTTAACCGCGTCAAGATCCGGAATCTCAAGACCGGCCGGGTAATTGAACGCACCTTCAAGTCCGGTGACACCATGGAGGGCGCTGACGTGGTCGACACCGAGATGCAGTATCTCTACAGCGACGGAGAGTTCTGGCATTTCATGAATCCCGAGTCTTTTGAACAGATTGCGGCCGACAGCAAAGCGGTCGGCGATGCCGCCAAATGGCTCAAGGAACAGGACACATGCATGGTCACGCTCTGGAACGGCGTCCCGCTGACCGTCGAACCGCCGCATACCGTCATACTCAAAATCGTCGAAACCGACCCTGGCGTCCGCGGCGACACCAGCGGTGGCGGCGGGAAGCCGGCCACACTGGACACCGGCGCGGTCGTCCGGGTACCGCTTTTTGTCCAGACCGGCGAACTCGTCAAGGTAAACACCCGCACCGGCGAGTACATCTCGCGCGCCAAAGAATAGCGGTATCGGAGCCTGCTGCGGCGCCGACTGTCCATGACCCCGCGCGACCTACCGGACTGGCGGCCGGCGGCGTCCGTCTCGACGCTGCGACTGCGCGCCCGCATGCTGAACCGCCTGCGCGCCTTTCTCGATCGCCAAGGAGCGTTCGAGGTGGAGACGCCGCTGCTGTCGCGCAGCGCCGCCACTGACGTGCATCTGAGCAGTCTGACCACCTGCTACACCGGACCCGGCGCGCCCGGCGGCCAGAAGCTGTACCTGCACACCTCGCCGGAATTTCCGATGAAACGGCTGTTGGCAGCCGGCAGCGGCTCGATCTACCAGCTGTGCAAGGCGTTCCGAGACGGCGAATCCGGACGCCTGCACAACCCGGAGTTCACGATGCTGGAGTGGTACCAGGTCGGGGAAGATCATCACGCGCTCATGGAACGCGTGGCAGCACTGATCGGCGACGCGCTGCACGGACTATTGCCGCTGGCCCCATCCGAAAAAATCACCTACCGCGATGCATTCCTGCGCTACGCCGGAATCGATCCCCTCAGCGATGATCCGACCCTGCTCAGGAACTGGGCCCAACGCCACGGCATCCAGCCACCGGCCTCCTTCTCTCAGGCGCCATCCGAGGATCTCGATGGCTTGCGCGACCTGGTCCTGACCCATGCCGTCGAACCCCAGCTCGGCCGCGGCCGGCTGGTATTCGTCCACGACTATCCCGCTTCCCAGGCTGCGCTCGCCCGCGTGCGCCCGGGCGCACCTCCGCTCGCCGAGCGCTTTGAGCTCTACCTGGAGGGCATCGAACTCGCCAACGGCTACCACGAGCTGAGCGATGCGTCCGAACTAGCCCGTCGGTTCGACTCCGACCTCGAGCGCCGGCGGATGCGGGCGCTAGCGGGTGTCGTGCACGACGAGCGGCTGTTGGCTGCCCTGGCGCACGGCCTTCCTGACTGCTCGGGCGTCGCCGTGGGCGTCGACCGACTGGTCATGCTCGCGGCGGGCGGGCGCGATATCGACACGGTGCTCGCATTCCCGCTCAATCGCGCCTGACCCTGGCGCATCCGTCTGCGAGCTGCCGCCGGGGCGAGCTGCGACCCCGGAATTCGGCTGACGGCGCATCGGGTCACGCGCGCAGCCAGAACGTCACCGGACCATCGTTCACCGAGGCAACTTTCATGTCTGCGCCGAATCGGCCCGATTCCACGTGGGAGCAGCGCTCGCGCGCCTGCGCCACGAGAAAATCGAACAGCCGCCGGCCCGGCTCCGGACCGGCGGCAGGCGCGAAGCTCGCGCGCATGCCTTTCTCGGTATCGGCCACCAGCGTGAACTGCGGCACGAGCAGCATGGCAGCGCCGACATCGAGCACACTCAGATTCATCCGTCCGCTGCCGTCATCAAACACCCGATAGCCCAGAAGGCGGTCGAGCAGGCGCTGCGCCCGCTTCTCGCTATCGACGCGCTCGACGCCCAAGAACACCAGGATTCCGGTACTGATGGCACCCACGACCTCGCCGTCGACCGTGACGCTGGCCGAGAGCACCCGCTGCAACAGACCGATCATGGCCCCGGACCCGGGGAGTGTTGGTGTCGCATGAATTGTCGCCAGTCGCCGGAAGTTCCGGCAGGGCTCTCTGTGGACCGATGTTAGCACAGTGCGGGGCTGGCCGGGGTGCTCCAGACATCCTCCGGTCCGGGGCGAGCCCCCGCGGGCCAGCCCCGTCCTAATCCCGGGAAGCCAGCCTGCTCTTGATGTCCGCCAGGGCCTGATCCAGCCCCAGGCCGCGGCGGCGATTACAAAACTCGAGCAGCGGAAGGACGCGCAGGGCCACTCCGTCAATCCAGGGCTCCAGTCTGCGGATGTCGTCCTTGACCAACATCATCAATGCCCGGTCTATGCTCAGCAAATCCGCCAGATCCTCAGCCGGCGCTGCTGGCACGATGGCCGGTGACGGTACATTGCTGCCGTCTTCCTGCGGCACGCACAGATCCTCAATCTCGGCAAGCGGCAGGGTTGCAGCGTCCGCCACATTCAGCAACTCCTCGACCGGCAGCGGAGGCTCGGCCGCGGCCAGCGCCAGCTCTTCAGGCGGAACCAAGTCGGACCCTTGGGTTGTCGTACTCACGCGATCGCCGCCCTCGGATTTGGCATGCACCAGGCGCCGCTCGGCGAGCGCCAGGATATCGTCCAGGGAGCGCAGCCGGTCCTCGTCAAGCGTAACGAGCCCGATGCTCAGCGTGACCCTGACCGTTTCCTTGCCATGGCAAAAGGGTTCGGCGACAACCGCGGCCCGGATGCGGTTGCACACCACCTCACCGGATTCCTGTCCGGTCGTCAGCGCCAGCACGGCAAACTCCGCCCCGCCAATGCGCGCAACCGTGTCCTCGTTGCGGCTGACCCGCTTCAGTCTTTCGGCGAGCCACACGAGCAGCGCATCGACCAGGTCATCCCCGTGCTGGGCATAGATCTGCTTCATGCGGTCCACGTCCAGACGTGCCAACAGGAAGTCCCCGCCGTGGCGCACCGCGTGCGCCAGCTCCTGTTCGGCGCGCCGGCGGAAATAGCGGCGACCACAGAGCCGGGTGAGCGGATCATTGACCGACTCATCCTCGAGCGCGGCTTCGGCTTGTGCCAGCCGGCGTGATGCGTCCGTAAATTTCACGTGGGCATGCACCCGCGCGTGCAGCTGCATGGGGTCGATGGGCTTGATGATGAAATCGGTAGCACCACAGGCGAATGCCCGCGCCTTGGTCTGTTCGTCCTCGGCGCCGGTGATCGCAATCACCGGCATGCCGCGAACCTGCACTTCATCCGCCGCGCGGATCCGGCAGATAAGTCCGTATCCGTCCAGTCGCGGCATCTCGATGTCGGTGATCAGCACCTTGATGGCGGGGTCACGGGTGACGATTTCCCAGGCAGTCTCCCCGTTATCTGCCAGGACCACGTCGAAGTCCGCCTTGAGGTGCTTCTCGATCGCCTTGCGGATCACCAGCGAGTCGTCGGCAACGAGGACACGCTCGGTTACAGTCCGGTCCAAGGCATTGTGTTCAGGCATGCATCCACCCCGGTCTCGATGGCGCCCGCCCCGCCCCCGCG
>JAJYEK010000151.1 GCA_021785795.1 Pseudomonadota bacterium | reverse complement strand
GAACTGCGATCCGGCATCGGTCGCGCCATTCATCTGGTACAGCAGCTGCTGGCGCTGGCGCGTGCAGAGCCGCAGGCGGTACCCGCGGTGTCCGGTGCTGCCTCTGTCGACGAAATGGCGCGCGCCGTCGTCGCCGACTACGCGGCGCTGGCAGTGGACCGGGGCGTGGATCTCGGCATTGCGCATATCGAGCCGGCGATGGTGGACGTTGATTCGGACAGTCTGCGTGTGATGCTGGGGAATCTGGTGGACAATGCCATCCGCTATACGCCGAGCGGCGGACGCATCGATCTGAGCGTCAGCGCTGCTGCCGGGGATGCGGTGCTGGAAGTGGAAGACAGCGGGCCCGGCATCTGTGCCGAACATCTTTCGCGGGTATTCGACCGGTTTTATCGCGAGCCCGGTACCCAGGTACCCGGAAGCGGGCTGGGCCTGGCGATTGTCAAGAACATCGTTGAGCGCCATCGCGGCCGCATTGCGCTCGGAGTTGGCAAGAACGGTCGGGGACTCAGGGCGACCGTGCGCTTTGCGCTGGTCTCGCGAGGATCGGCAGCGGCCGGCTGACGCCGCCCGGTTCCGAAAGCCGGGTCTGCCCTCGTCGGCCGTTTTGCGGTATACGGTGTCTAAAGCGTGACTGCTTGACCCACGTCAATGCGGATTCCCTCCGGCAGCCTAGATTTTAATCATGCAACACCGCTTTTTTACCGGCTGCCTCGCAGGCGGCCGGGAAAATGACGGGTGCAGATGACAGAAAGGAGGAATGGCCATGACGATTCTGACGCTGTTTATCATGCTGGGCATGCTGGCGACCCTCGTGACCCTGGCGACCGGAATAACTTCGATGGGACACGGCGGTGCCTTCGACCGCAAGCACGAGATTCAATTGATGGGCACGCGGGTTGCGATGCAGGCGATCACGATACTGCTCGTGCTGCTGACCGTCTACCTTGCGGCGCACTGAATGACCGTCTGAAGGCAGAGCCCGCTTTCCCGGCAACGTCTTGCATTGCCGGAAGGCCAGTCAGCCGGCGGGCGGCGCAGGAGTTCCTGGCGAGACGCTGTCCGGATTGCGGCCCGGCAGGACGGGGCTCGGCAAATGGACTGACGATCAGGCCCCTCGTTTTTTCGTGTCTGCGCCGCAGCCGACGGGTTCCTGGCCATTCGCCGGACGGGTGTGGCGAACGGCCTGGGTCCTTGCGGCGGTCCGCAGGAAAGCGACCGGCATTGTCAGGACCCCCCGGAGCGTGCGCGGAGACCGAGGGTTGAACTTCCGGCCCGCTCCTGGCTGCCGCGGCGACGCCCGGGGAGCGAGACCCGCCCGAGGCAAGGCTGTTAACCCCCATTTGCCCCGGGATACAGACGCCAGGGCGAGCCTGCTGCATACTCTCTTGAAAGATCCCACGGTGGGGACACACAACCGGTGTCGACGCACGACGGTGCCCATTACGCGGCGCATGGTCACCAGTGGCGTTTGCATGCAACCTCAGTTGAACGGGTCACGCAAAATTCATAAACGGAGCGCGCGTTCGCGCAGACGGGCCTGCGTCTGATCGAAACTGGCCGCGCGTCGACGCGGCCTGCCGCGGAACGGCCGGGAAACGGCGATTTCCGTGCGTGAGGACAGTGCGGGACAACGCCGTCATCAGGTGTCGGGGCATGGAGTGCGCGCAGGGAGCCAGTGTCAGGACGACCGGCGGGGGGCGGAAAAGGGCGAATCGGGGCATCCGGCATTGAACTTGCATAGGCATTGAACTTGCATAGGCCGATTGCGGACGGGAAATTGAACGCCATTCAACCAAAGGCTGGGATATGCGGGACGGTATTTGTTGTCATGCGACCTCGGGTCCTGTTTTCGGGAACGAGGGCGAGCGCGAAGTTGAAGATATGCCCCGGGGATTTGCGTGCCGGTTCGAAGGCCAGCCTGCGGCAGTCCCCGAAACGGCACAAGGCCTGCCGATAATCGGCCGGAATGCGAGGTCACAAGGTCGCGGGAAGGGTGCGGTCATTCCCGGCGCCAAAGCGTTCGGAAGTCTCCATGGGCAGCACTGTGTGACCAAAGGCACACTGGTGCATGCCGCCGGTCTGCGTGCTGCGGGGTCGATGGAGATCCGGTTGCGCAAAGGCGGACGGTCAGTAAAAGCCGAAGACATCCCGCGTCCGCGTGCGGAGGCGGTCACCGGTATGGGGGTTTGCGGTCGATGAACCGTTTCACAGTTGCCGAACTGCTGTCCCTGCCCGTGACCCGTGTCCAGGCGAACCAGCGCTATTGCGATGTCCCGCACAGCGGCGATGCCACGACGGTATTCGCTGTCTTCGACGGAGATCGTTATCTCGGGCTGGCCGCGGAGGGTCAGCTTGCTTTGTCTCCGGAAGGGGTCTTCGCCGAGTTCGCCGCGCAGAGTCGCGTCGAACCGTTGCCGGGCGATGCCCGTGTGGAAGAGGTTCTGGAATACATCCGGCGAACCCGCGCGGAGCATATCCCGGTGGTTGATGAGAAGGGCCGGTTTCTGGGCGTAGTGTCCCAGGTGTCCCTGTTCGCTGCCCTGGTTGCCCATTTCGATGCCGAACTCCGGCGTCACAGCATTGCCGCATCCGTTTTCGACAATACCAGTGACGGCATCGTGGTGACCGACGCCTCCGCCAACATTATTCTTGTGAACCGCGCGTTCACCGAAACGACCGGGTACACGCTGGAGGAGGTGAGAGGGCAGCGTCCCAGTTTGCTCAGCTCGGGTCACCATGAACCGGATTTCTACCAGTCGATGTGGCAATCGCTGCAAAATACGGGAGCGTGGAGCGGCGAGATCTGGAACCGGCGCAAGAACGGCGAGATCTATCCGGAATGGCTGAGAATCAGCTCGGTCCGTGACGGCCAGGGAGCGGTTACGAACTATGTGGGGATCTTCGCGGAAATCAGCAGCCAGCAACACCTGCAGCGCCAACTGCATCAGCTGGCCTATTACGACGCCCTGACCGGCCTGCCCAACCGCCAGCTCTTCTATGACCGGATCGGTCAGGCGATCGTGCGCGCCAAGCGCGATGGATCCGGGTTTGCGATCCTGTTCATCGATCTGGACCGCTTCAAGGATATCAACGACAGTCTGGGACACAGCTTCGGCGACAAGCTGCTGCAGGCCGCAGCGTGCCGGATCAAGGGTGTGGTGCGGGAAACGGACACCGTTTCCCGGCTGGGCGGCGACGAGTTTACGATTCTTCTGAGCGAGACCGGCTCGGAACGCGATGTCGCTGCGATTGCCTCCAATCTCGTCCAGTCCAGCGAAATTCCCCTGGATGTGGACGGCCGCAAGATATACCTCACGGCGAGCGTGGGCATTGCGCGCTACCCGAACGACGGCAGGGATGTGGATATGCTGGTCAAGAGTGCGGACGTAGCGATGTACCGCGCCAAGAGAGAGGGCCGCAACCGCTATTGTTTCTTCACCAGCGAGCTCAACGTCCAGGTGCTGGAGCGCCTTTCGATGGAAGGCGCGCTGCGCACGAGCCTGAAGGGCGAAGGACTTTATATGGTATGGCAGCCTCAGGTACGGCTGGTCGATGGGGAGGTGATCGGAGTGGAAGCCCTGGCGCGCTGGCGTCATCCGCATCAGGGCGAAGTGGCGCCGGCGCAGTTCATACCCCTGGCCGAGGAGGCCGGACTCATGCCGGAACTCGGCAACTGGGTGCTCGAAGCGGCGGCCGCCGGGGGCACAGCCCTGGCCGGGATCTGCAGGCGCCGGCCCATGAGCCTGGGAGTAAACATCTCCGCCTCGCAACTGTTCGAGGGCGAGGCGCTGAAGCAGAATATCCTCGATACCCTGGAGCGCACCGGACTCGGTATGGAGTGCTTCGAACTTGAGCTGAGCGAGTCCACCCTGATGAATCGCGGGCGCAGGTCCGAGGCCGTACTGGGCGAGCTCCGCCGCCTGGGTCTGCAGCTCACAGTCGACGATTTCGGCACCGGCTTTTCCAAGCTCTCCTGCCTCAAGCGGTTGGCAGTGCAGCGCGTAAAGATCGACCAGGAACTCATCCGCGATCTGGCCGAAGACGCCGTCAGCCGCCAGCTTGTCTCAGCCATCATTCAGATGGCCCATGGCCTCGATATCCGAGTATCGGCTGAGGGTGTGGAGACAGACGAGCAGCGCAGCATCCTTCTGCAGCTCGGATGCGATGAGGGGCAGGGCGTCCTGTTCGGCAAGCCGATGGACCTCAGCGCCCTGATCGGGCAGCTGTCGCTCTAGGCCGGTCTTTCGCCGCTTCCGGCCGGCAGGATCCGGGCGCGTGCCGGCGGCGCGGCCTCAACGCGCCGGCATCAAGCCGTTTCCTACCGCCCGCAGTGGCGTTTCCCGGTCTTCCTGCTGCTGCAGTGCCCACAAATGTGCATAGACGCCGCTGCGCATGATGAGTTCGCCGTGGGTGCCGCGTTCGACGATACGGCCGTGGTCCATGACCAGGATCTGATCGGCGTCCATGACTGTGGACAGGCGGTGTGCGATGACAAGCGTCGTGTGGTTGCGCGCGATTTCCTGCAACTCCGCCTGGATGGCGCGCTCGGTCTTGGAATCGAGCGCCGAGGTGGCCTCGTCGAATATCAGGATGCGCGGGTTCTTGAGCAGGGTCCGCGCGATCGCGACGCGCTGCTTTTCCCCGCCGGACAGTTTCAGGCCGCGCTCACCCACGAGCGACTCGTATTTGTCGGGAAGCGACTCGATAAACTGGTGGATGTGCGCGGCGCGCGCCGCCTGCACGATTTCCTCGCGTGTGGCGTCCGGCCGGCCGTAGGCGATGTTGTAGTAGATCGTGTCGTTGAACAGCACGGTGTCCTGAGGCACGATGCCGATCGCTGCACGCAGGCTGTGCTGCGTCACGTCGCGGATATCCTGGCCGTCAATGAGGATCCGGCCGCTACCCACGTCGTAGAAGCGGAACAGCAACCGCGACAGGGTCGACTTTCCGGCGCCGCTGGCGCCCACAACCGCAACCTTGTGGCCGGCGGGTACCTGGAAGTCGACGTCCGACAGGATCTGGCGGCGTGCATCGTAGCCGAAACTGACATGCTCGAAGCGGATGGTGCCGTTTCTGACATCGAGTTCGCGGGCCCCGGGTTTGTCGTAGACCTCCGGCGCCTGGTCCAGAAGGTTGAACATCCGCTCCATGTCGGCGAGCGAATGGCGGATTTCGCGATAAACGAAGCCGAGAAAGTGCAGCGGCATGTAGAGCTGGATGAGAAACGAGTTGACCAGTACGAGGTCGCCAAGCGTCATCGTGCCCTGGGTGACGCCGCGGGCAGCCATGAGCATCAGGGCGGTCACGCCGGCGGCGATGATTGCTCCCTGGCCGACGTTGAGCACCGACAGCGAAGTCTGGTTGCGCACCGCGGCGCTTTCCCAGGTAGCCAGAGTGGAATCGTAGCGTTGCGCCTCGTAGCCTTCATTGCCGAAATATTTCACCGTCTCGTAGTTGAGCAGGCTGTCGACAGCGCGCGTATTGGCCTTCGAGTCCATTTCATTCATTGTGCGCCGGAAGATCATGCGCCACTCGGTGACCGCCAGCGTATAGACGATGTAGGCGACCAGCGTAATGAGCGTCACGGCGCAGAACCACGGGTTGTACTTGAGCAGCAGAATGACCATGACGAGGCCCATCTCGAAGAGCGTGGGCAGAATGTTGAACAGCATGAAGTTCATGAGGAAGCGGATGCCGGCAGTACCGCGTTCGATGTCGCGCGATACACCTCCAGTCTGGCGCTCGAGGTGAAAGCGCAGCGCCAGATCGTGAAGATGGCGGAAGACTTTGAGCGCCACGCGCCGTATCGAACGCTGCAGCACCTTCGCGAACACCACATCGCGCAGTTCGGCGAACAGGGTGTTGCCCAGGCGCAGGGCGCCATATGCGATGAGCAGGAACAGCGGCAGCACCATCAGCGCCTTGGGCCGGTTCAGGGCATCGACGATGTTCTTCAGGACGAGCGGGACGCCGACGTTCGCCAGCTTGGCCAGGATCAGAAAAACCATGGACAGCGCGACCCGGCCCCGGAACTCGCGCAAATAGGGAAAAAGCGTGCGGATCGTCTTCCAGTCGTTGCGATTGGAGGGCGGCTTTCCGGTATGGGTGATGCGCATGATCGTGGATGCCTGGTCGAGTTCCTAATTCTAACCTTCCCGGGGGCCGCGCGGCCAATCCGCTCGTGTGCGGCCTGGCCGCGCCACCAAGGCCCACGGCGAGCGCGGGATTGAGCGCTGACGCTGTCCGGGCTGCGGCGCTTCGTGGGTCCGGGCTCCGACGCTTACGCTCCCCGGCCGGCCTTCGGGCCCTGCACGCGGCGCCGTTGCGGCCGCATCTCGCTGATCGGGTAAAAATTCGCGAGAATACGCCGGCGGAAGCCGTATTGCTTGCGCAACCCTGGAGGTGCAGTCTGTCGGGGGCGCAGGCAGGTTAGGGATCCAGTGCGGGTGCCGGTGCCGGAATTCAGCCACGCCGGGAACCGCGATCCGCCGCGCTAGACCGGCATCGAGCCCGCCCGGGTGCACGGTGTGATTCGTCCGTTCGTCACAGGCCAGTTCCGGCGTGCTGTGCCGGGGCGGGGAATTGTGCCGTGCACAATTGACGGCAGGCACCCGTCCGGCTAGATAGAGGTTCATGGACCGGCGAGGGTTGCCGGCAAACCGGGAGGCATCTCGCGCAGAACATATGAAAATCAATTCCAGGAAATTCCGGGTCGCCGAGGGCCAGAAGGTCAGGCTCGGCAAGTGGCCGACGGTGGTAAAGCCGGTGTACAAGTCCAAGGAGCAATATCAGAAGCTGCTTGACGAGCACGTCGCCAGGCTGAGTTCGCTGCAACAGCTTCACTATGCCTTCAACCGCTATTCCCTGCTGCTGATCTTCCAGGCGATGGACGCCGCCGGGAAGGACGGGGCCATCAAGCACGTCATGTCGGGGGTCAATCCGCAGGGCTGTCAGGTATTCAGTTTCAAGCATCCCAGCGCCACCGAACTGGAACACGATTTTCTGTGGCGCACCACGAGGAGTTTGCCGGAGCGCGGACGGATCGGGATCTTCAACCGGTCCTATTACGAGGAGGTGCTCATCGTTCGGGTGCATCCGCAGATCCTCCGCAGCCAGGGGCTGCCCGACGAACTTCTCGACGGGGAGGCCATCTGGCGGCACCGCTACCGTTCGATCGTTGATCTGGAACGCCATCTTTTCCGGAACGGAACGCGAATCATCAAGTTTTTCCTGCACCTGTCGGAAGAAGAGCAGAGAAAGCGTCTTCTCGAGCGCATCGACAACCCGGAAAAGAACTGGAAATTCAGCGTCACGGATGTCGAGGAACGGAAATTTTGGAAGCAGTACATGAAGGCTTATGAGGATTGCCTGGGTGCAACCAGTACCGACAGTGCGCCGTGGTACGTGGTTCCTGCCGACGACAAGGAAAACGCAAGGCTGATCATTTCCCAGATAATTCTCGAAACGCTTGAGGGACTGGGGATGGCCTACCCGAGGTCCAGTGCCAAACGCCGGAAGGAACTGCAGGCGCTGCGCAAGCGGCTGGAAAAATAATGCCGGCGCCCGGTGTGCCGGGACCCGGCATCTTCCCGGCCGTGAGGCCGGCCCTGCACAATCCCTGATGCGACTAATCGGAGGCATGTGTGACTTCAATACGCAATGAACGGAAAAAGGCCGAGCTGAGCCGGCGCATGGTGCAGAAGCAGTCGTCCCCCGATTTTCTGGATCCTGCCCACGAGTGGCGACGCCTGTTCGCCGAGACTTGGGGCACGTTTCTGCTGGTTCTGGTGGCCGCGGGCGGGGGGGTGGTTGCCGCACGCAGCGGCGGGACGGTCAGCGCCGGGATGGTTGCGGTGGCGCCCGGACTCATGGTGATGGCAATCATTTATTTCATGGGTACGGTGAGCGGGGCACATCTGAACCCGGCCGTCACCCTGGCATTCGCTGCGCGGCGCAATTTTCCCTGGCGTCGGGTGCCGGGGTACGTCCTGGCCCAGTTGATCGGTGGCGTCATGGCAGCGCTTTTTCTGCGGGCCATGTTCGGCACCGTCGGTGCGCTGGGCGCCACGGTGCCAGGTACGGATGTCGGTGCCGGCAGCGCGCTGGTTATGGAGATCGTACTGACCGCCGGATTGGTGAACACGATACTGGGGACCGCATCGGGGGCGCGCAATATCGGCACCAATGGCGCGATTGCAGTGGGGGGGTACATCGCCCTGGCGGGTCTGTGGGCGGGGCCGATAAGCGGCGCCTCGATGAATCCGGTACGCTCGTTTGCGCCAGACCTGGTGCGTGGCGATCTCGGAATGACCTGGATCTACATTGTCGGGCCGGTTGTGGGCGCGCTGATCGGCGTTGTGTTCGAATGGATACTCAAGGGAAAACCGACAATCGCCGGGGCGATCGCAGCGCAGGGTTCGCTCGACGTCGACGATCCCGGGACGCCGGACCGCTAAGACAGGCCGGCACCTGCGCCAAATGGCCGGGTCTGAAGTCTGAATGCCTGTTTTTGCCTGACCGCTTCGCCCCGGCCCGCTGGTTACCGGGATAGCCTGCGGTATTTTATGCGGTGCGGCTGATCGGCGTCGGTGCCGAGCCGGCGGTGACGGTCGGCCTCGTAGTCGGCATAGTTGCCCTCGAACCACACCACCTTGCTCTCGTCTTCGAAGGCGAGCATGTGGGTCGCGATGCGGTCCAGGAACCAGCGGTCGTGGGAAATCACCACGGCACACCCGGCAAAGTCGAGCAGTGCGTCTTCGAGGGCACGCAGGGTTTCGACATCGAGGTCGTTGGTCGGCTCGTCGAGCAGCAGCAGGTTCCCGCCGCTCTTGAGGAGTTTGGCCAGGTGCACGCGATTGCGTTCGCCCCCTGAGAGATCCTTGACCAGCTTCTGCTGGTCCGGTCCCTTGAAATTGAAGCGGCCGACATAGGCGCGCGACGGCACCTCCACCTTGCCGA